>NZ_JBBAWK010000008.1:0-40278 GCF_040397215.1 Candidatus Limnocylindrus sp. | reverse complement strand
CGATCACGGTGAGCGTGGGCACACTCGTGGCGCGTGCGGGAATCGCCGCAACGAGTAGCAGGGCCATCGCGGTAGTCAAGATGCGCTTGGCGGGCATGGCGGGCTCCAATCAACTGGCTGCACTGTGGCGGCATTCCCCGAATTTTACACCATCCCTAATCCCTCGACCCCCGCTTTGACCAAACATTCAGGCCCCTCATTGCGCGCGTTGGAGACGAGGCGCGAGACGCGGCGCGGCACCAGATAGGTATCGGGTGATGGGCCCAAGAGACCTGCAACGTCATCAGGGTGGGAGCCGCCGTCGAGCCAGATGCTGCGGGCCATATCGTCACGCAGCATCACCGGCATGCGGTCGTGAATGCGCCCCACCACGCTGTTTGCCTGCGTCGTTATCAGGGAGAAGGTGGTGACCCCCTCGCGCTCGGTGGCGATGCCGCCCAGGGCGAAGCGCCCGCCCGTGCTTGGCAGATACGCCCACGGCTGCTTCGGCTCGCGCTTGCCGATGGGGCGCCCGAGCTCGGCGAGGTGTTCGGGGTTCTCCCACTCATAGAAGGCGTCGATCGGCACCAGCACCCGCCCCGTGCGGAAGGCATCCCTAAAGGAAGGGAGCGTCGCCACCGTCTCGGCCCGAGCGTTGAAAAGTCCTGATACGCGCGTGGTACGTGCCTTCTGCCAATGCGGGATCAGCCCCCAGCTGCCGTACCCCAACTGGCGCCCCTCACCACGCTCCCCCGTATAAGGAGCAATCACGAGCGCCCGGCTCGAGGGGGCCATGTTCCAGCGCGGATACCACCCCGCACGTACCAGCGACGTATCGCCAGGAGCCGGCGTGCTCAGGCTCTCGCGCAGCGCCACGCTGAGATCGGCGCCGAACTCCCGGGCGATCTCTTCGGGCGAGGTGGCTTGAACGATGCGGCCGCACATGGGGGGAGGATAGCGGGCGGAAATTTGAACGTGCGTCAGATACCTGACACGGGTATCGCTACGATGCTGGCATGTACCTCTATCAAGGCGCCGTCAAGGAGTTCATCCGCGACGCGCAGCTCAACCAGCTGGCAGACAAGATCAGTGCAGCCTTTGCGTACGAGAAGGGCTATCACGCTGGTAAAGGCGAAGTGAACTCCTGGCGCAACTCCCTCCAGCAGATGTCTAATGTGTTCAGTCTGGCTGGACTCGGCCCGCAGGGAGTCCTCGTCGAACTCCAACTCCCTCTCACCTCGAAACGGCTTGATGTAATGGTCGCTGGCAAGCGCACATCAGCAACCGGAAGTGAGTCAGCTGACAACGCAATCATCATTGAGCTCAAGCAGTGGAGCCATGTTGATGAAAGCTCCATGACCGAACACGTTGCGGTAGCGTTCGCCGGAGGTAGCCCAAAAAACACACTTCACCCAAGCGCCCAGGTTCATCGCTACGAGCAGTTCCTCCGCGACATGAGTGAGCTCTTCGCATCGGGCGACGTCGGCCTGAGTTCGCTCGCATTCCTTCATAACTTAGATCGAACCTCGTCTGGCGCAGCTCCACTCTACGATCTGAAATTTCAAGAGCTACTCAACTCGTCACCCATTTATGCACAGGACCAGATTGAAGAACTTGCAAGCCACCTTGCGGAACAAGTTGGCGCTGGCGACAGCACACAACTCATTGAGAAGATCTCGTCGTCTGAGTATCGGCCAAGTAAAAAGCTCCTAGACCACGTCGCTGCCGTTATCTCAAACGAAAAGGCATTCGTGCTGCTTGACGAACAGGTCACGGCATTTATGGCAGTGCACGATGAACTTCAGCGCGCTGGAAAGAAGAGCAAGCCATCAACGTTCATCATTAATGGCGGGCCGGGCACAGGGAAGAGCCTGATCGCGCTGCAGTTGCTGGCGAGTGCTGCAGCGGAAGGAAAGACCGTTGCGCACGCCACCGGCTCTCGCGCATTCACTGAAGGTCTCCGCAAGCGAGTAGGGCCTCGTGCGGGCACACTCATTAAGTATTTCAACTCGTTCATGAAGAAGGGCGAACCGTTTGACCTACTAGTTGCTGATGAGGCGCATCGCATTCGCGAAACCAGTGCAAACCAGTGGACGAAGAAGGAGGATCGTGGCGGTTCTCAAATTGAAGAGTTGCTTGATTCGGCAAAGATCGCCGCATTCTTCATTGACGACCGACAGGTTGTGCGACCAGGAGAGGTCGGCAGTGCCGCACTGATTCGGGAAGCAAGTGCAAATCGTGGTCAAACAGTGTTTGAATTTGACCTAGCAGCGCAATTCCGTTGCGGTGGATCTGATACGTATGTGCGCTGGGTAGACCGGTTGCTCGGCGTGAGCATGGAAGGCGATGAGATTCTCGATATTGAGCCAGATGAGTTTGATTTCTCTATTGTGTCGTCCCCAGTGGAACTAGAGCGGAGTGTCCAGCAATCGCTTAAAGCGGGGCAGAATTCTCGATTGGTAGCCGGATTCTGTTGGCCGTGGAGCGATCCGCTCGGCGATGGCACGCTGGTCAACGACGTTGTCGTCGGCGATTGGCAGCGACCATGGAACGCCAAGCCTACGGCTGGTCGCTTGGCCCCTGGGATCCCGAGCTCAAATGCGTGGGCGATCGATCCGGAGGGTGTCCACCAGGTTGGCTGTGTATATACCGCTCAGGGCTTCGAGTTTGATCGAGTTGGCGTCATCTGGGGCGATGACCTGGTGTGGCGAGCCGGCAAGGGGTGGGTCGCACAGGCTCAGCACTCATTTGACTCTGTCGTGAAGCGTGCCGACAAGAACGACCCTGAGTTCTACAGGCAGTTAATCGCCCAGACGTACAGGGTGCTTCTCACCCGGGGCATGGATGGGTGCGTAGTGACATTCACTGACCGAGAAACGCGTGAGTACGTAAGCTCACTAATCAAGTAGGGGCCCTCTGCAGGCTCGCTGCGTACTTGACGGTTTTGAGAACCTGGATTCGCCGCAATTCTGGATCCAAAGGGCTAGTCTTGTGGCGATAAGAACAAGTTGATGAGGCGCGGGCGCACACTGAATCGGCCAACGCATGGGCATCAAGAACGCAGGAGGCCCCATGGATTTCGTCAGCTCAATCAAGCGCAACATGACCACGGCGGCATATGCCCAGTTCGATGGGCGGGCCAGCCGGTCGGAGTATTGGTGGTTCTACCTCTTCACGGTGCTCGTCGGGCTTGCTGCCGACACGCTGGGCGGCACCTTGGGG
This sequence comes from Candidatus Limnocylindrus sp., assembly GCF_040397215.1. Classification (NCBI taxonomy): domain Bacteria; kingdom Bacillati; phylum Chloroflexota; class Candidatus Limnocylindria; order Candidatus Limnocylindrales; family Candidatus Limnocylindraceae; genus Candidatus Limnocylindrus; species Candidatus Limnocylindrus sp. The sequence continues at coordinate 37,077 of NZ_JBBAWK010000008.1, read as the reverse complement.
AACCTTGCCTCGCTCGCCTTCTTCCTGCCAGGTTTGGCGCTGCTGGTTCGACGCCTGCACGATGTGGGCCGCAGCGGCTGGTGGTTCTTCATCACGTTCACCGTCATCGGCATCCCAGTGCTCTTCTACTGGTTGGTGCGGGCCTCTGACGCTGGTGCCAACAAGTACGGCGAGGGGCCAGCGCGCGCCTAGGGGTTTTCAGGTCCGCCACTCCCGTCTTTTAAAGGCGGCTATGCTGAGCACATGATGGATTGGACCTATCCAGAGACGAACGACGAGGCGGGCATCTTTGAGATTGGCCGGCGGCTCGCCATTGAGCTTGGCCGGGCGCCCGACGTTACGCGCTTCATCTATGACTCCCGCGAAATGCTGCTGGCAACTCGCGAGATTGAGCGCGGTGCCAAGGGTGGTCGCCTGCTGACAGGATTCCAGACGGCGGCAAAACTCGAGCACGAGATTGCGCGATATGAGGCGCTGATGGCCGCAGGCACGCGCATCACGGTGCTCGCCACGGGCGCGAAGCCGAGCGATCCACGCCTTGAGCCACTCGACTACCGCGAGCTGCAGCGCAGCACGCGTGAGCTCCCCAACCAGTGGGTGCTCGCATCAGATGATCCTGATCAACTCGCCTTCGTTAGCTACGAGATCGGTGATCCGGCGCAATTCGGCGTGGGTGGTGCGGCCGCTGATGGGAAGCGATTTGTTGGTTTTGTTAGCGACGACCCAGGCGTTGTTGCCCTGCTGATCACCGCCCTTGATGGCGTTCCGCGGCCAATCCCTAAGGCGGCTCCCACTCCACCGTCACCAACTACGGTCTCGCTCGTTGCCGACATCAACAATATGACCGCCCCCGAAGTGCAGGCGGGACCAGGCGCCGTGGTGATTGCCGTTGGTCGCAGCGATGACCGCCGTGCCTTCCTTACCGGTGCAGCCATCGCCAAGCGCGACGGTCGATCGATCATTCTTGTCGATCGAAGCTCAGAGGGGTTCACCGACCCGTACATGGACTTGCGCGGCGACGATGTCAATCGCCCATCACCAACCCGACTCTTCAACGAAGACATCGCTCGGCGCGAAGGGCGCGGCCTGCTCGTGAACTTTCTCGAGGCGGCGCGAATGCTTGGGCTAGAGGCGGGCGGCTGGTTCCCCGTGAAGGCTGGCGCCGATGGGCTCGCCGAGGCGGCTCGCCGCTTTGGTGGCAGCGTCTTCGTCTTGCCACCTGAGGCCGCGAAGCCAGGCCTTGCCGAGCGACTTCGTGGCATGGCACTCGATAAGCTCACAGCCCAACTTGGTGCGCCCGTACTCGTTGCGCAGTAAGCGGCTCTTCGCCGCTATTTGATAACGAAGGGCTTCACGCTGGTATCCACCACGCCTAGCGCTTGGTTGTGTTTTGCACCTTCGGATCGATCGTTACGGGTAGGCGTGGGCAGGTGCAGCGCTCGTTGATTGGCACGCTCTTTAGGGCGTATTCAATGTGCTCGCCGCAGCCCTCCCAGGTTGGCTTGCCGCAGGTTGCGCAGGCGATCTCTTGACACACCTAGTTCGCCACCTTTGCACTACTCGCCGTCAAGATTGTCACTGTGCCGCCCTTGTTCTTGGCGGTGATGAGAAGACGAATGTACTTGTTCACATCCGCCGTCTTGAGCGTGTAGGAGCTCGCCGTTGCGCTCGTGATCTTGGTGCAGGTGCTTGGCACGCTACTTGTTGATGCGCCTGCCGCCTTCGTGCAGCGGTACCACTGGTACGTGACTGCAGGGATCGGCGTGCCGCTGAAGTCCGGCGCGTCTGCGGTGAGCACGCTGTTCTTCTTGGCGCGGCCCGTGAACTGCGCACCACCATCGGCGACCGGCTTGCGGTAGAGGATCTTCACGAGTTGCGGCGTTGGCAGCTCTTCGACCCAGCCGTTCAAGAAATTGTTATCGGTTACGTAGCCCCAGCACCAGAGGGTCGCGTCGACCTTAATGCCGCAGCCGCCACCTGGGCCGTTGAAACCGTTCCCTTCTGAAATGGCGGTGTAGCCGCTCCCAACCTTGGCCGGCACGGGGCTTGAGGCATCACGACCGACAGGAATCTCGCCGCCGAACGCGAGGCCCCAGCAGTAGAGGTCACCACCGCGACGAATTGCACAACCGGACCAGGTTCCCGTTGAAACGGCCACGGCCGATCCACCTGCAGAGGCGGAGTTCACGCCGCCCATGAAGGCGAAGAGGAAGTCAGGGAGCGCGTTGCCGTTGCCGAGCGCTCCATACATGTTGATGCCCCAGCACCAGGTACCACCGCCTACCGCAATGGCACACGTTGACGTAAAGCCAGCGGAGACATCGGTGAAGCGCATTCCTGGCACGCTCGGCACAGGCTCATTTTGATCATCGGTTGTGCCGTCGCCGAGCGCGCCGCCACCAATGCCGAAGCCGTTGTTTTTGCCCCAACAGAAGAGTGAGCCGACCGTGCTCAAGGCGCACACATACGAGGCACCAATGCTGACCTTTTTCCAGGTGAAGCCTTCCCCCGGGCTGAACACTTGGTAAGGGGTCCATACATCGTCACCAAGCGAGTCACCATTGCCGACCTGGCCCGAGGAGTTAGCGCCCCAACAGTAGAGGCTTGTGCCACCACGCACCGCACAGGTGTGCCCGTCGCCCGTAGCGATGTTTGACCAATCGCTTGCAGTGCCAACGCGCTGCGGCGTTCGGTACTGCGCATCGTCGCCAAGGCCGAGCTGTCCGTCGACATTGCGGCCCCAGCAGTAGAGAGCGCCCGCCCCTGTGATGGCGCAGGTGTGTGATGTTCCGACTGCAACTTCACTCCAGGTCACGCCTGATTGCCCTGCAGGCTGCACTTCAAATGGCGAGTTCTGCGGATCTGCTGTGCCGTTCCCTACTTCGCCATCCCAGTTAGCGCCAAAGCAGAGAAGTTTTCCTGGGAGTGCTGCCCCCTGGATACCGCACCGTGTGCCGCTACCGTTTGAAATCGCAAGCCAGTTTGCGCCAGGCAACTTCGTTGGCGTGTTGAAATACGTGGCCTGCCCGTTGCCAAGCGCGACTCGCCAACCCCAGCAATACGTCGCTGATGGAACGGAGGCCGTTGCCGTGGTTCGCGCGCAACTGTGTGAGTCGCCAGTTGAGACTTCGGCCCAGTTGGTGGCCGTACCAATTCTTCGCACCGATGTAACCAGAACCGTCCTGTCCGATACGCCGGACTGACCGCTCCCGTTGGAGCCCCAGCAGTAGAGTTCTCCGTTGGTGGTAACGCCACAAACATGCAACTCGCCAACTTGCAACGATACGAACGTTCTAGTTCCATCAACGAGCCACGGTTCGTCCTCTGAAGCGCCCGTGCCAGAACCGAGTTCGCCGTTATAGTTTTTTCCCCAGCAGAACGCCTTGCCCGCGTTCTCGGACGGCGTGGTGGTGCTTGAGGCAATGCCACACGTGAGGTAGTAGCCCGCAGAGATTGTTCGGAACTTATGCGATCCGGAAACGGGCACCCAGACAGAACTGTTTACTGTTGTGCCGTTGCCGAGGTTGCCATCTGGGTTTTCACCCGCGCAGAAGGCGGCGCCGGTTGAGCTCAGGAAACAGGTGTGCCGTTTGCCCATAGATACTGCAACGGGTACCTCTGGTGATGTCAGGCTCTGCACGAGTTCGCTGTAGTTGCTTCCAGAGTTAACACCGAACTGGCCAGTGTAGTTTTCGCCTACGCAGAAGAGCGAATTTGCACGAATGGCGCAGAGGTTGTTGTAGCCCACAGATACCGCTGTCCAATCCGTAGCGGTACCAATCTGTACCGGCACGCTGCTGAAGTGCATGATCTGTGGATCCATTGCCAACTGGCCGGTGCCATTGCTACCGAAACAGTAGAGGGCGCCTGAGGTGCTGGTTGGCGTGGTGATCACGATGCCGCAGACGTTGTTCTCGCCAACGGAGATACTCAGCCAGAGGTTTGTGCCGATCTGCTGCGGCTCATTCTTCCCGTTCTCCCCGATGGAGCCAGCGTCTACAAGGAAGATGAAATTTGACACGACCATTTGGCCCCAGCACCAGAGGGTGCGGTCGGTGCGAATGGTGCAGGTGGTATCTCGGCCCGATTCCATGCTGACCCCTGACACGCCTTCGCTCGTTGCCGCCGCAGCAGCCGATGCCGCCATTGGAGCGCCCGCGGGCGTGAAGCTGAGTGCTCCGCCGATCAGAAGGGTGGCGAGGAGGGCCGCGATGCGGCTGCGGCGGGTGGTCGATGGGTTGACTGTGGCGGTTCGGGCGGGCATGGCGGGCTCCTTTAGGTCGATAGGCGCCGCCTAGCTGGCGGAGCATATCGGGAGCGTATCAGGCGGCGGCTGCCCTCTCATTATCGAAATTGGCGGCCGATTCGATGGTTGGGTAGCGCCAGATTCGGGCATAGCCAAAGATCACGATGGGGATCACCGTCTGCAGCACAGCACCGACAATGAGCGCATTTGGCCGGCCAATGGCGTTGCCCAAGAAGCCGCCCAGCAGAAAGCCGAGGGTGGAACCGAGGCCCCAGGCAAGCGTGCGGTTGATTGACATCACGCGGCCGAGGAGGCGGTCGGGAACCGCCTGCTGGCGATAGGAGGTGACTGGCACGATGTAAATGAGCAGAAAGTAACCGCCGATGAAGAAGTTGGCGATCGAGAAGAGTGGCGCCAACTCGCGCGGCACAAAGGCCGCCAGTGGGAGCAGGAACTCGTTGAGGCCGAAGAGGGCGGTGCCGATGATGAGGAGCTTGCCAAATCCCACACGCTTTACCAAGTACGGCGCGCTGATGCTGCCAAGGAATCCACCAAGGAATCCGGCTGAAGCTACTGCGCCGATCAGTGCGGGCTCAAAGCCAAGGTCGATACGCTGAAAGATGATCGCCTGGCCGATCATGATGCCGTACGCGATATTGCCATTCACCCCTTCAAAAGTGATCAGGCGTAAGTTCGGTCGCACCCAGAGTGCGTGCAGTCCCTCCTTCAGGTCGTGCACAAGTGAGTTGCGCTTTTTGGGTGACGGCGGCTCTGGCGTGCGAATCGCGCGCAAGCTCACGTAGCTCACCGCAAAGGTGATCGCATCCACCACCATCACGAATGGCGCGCTAAAGATGCCGATCAGCGCGCCCGCCAACCCCGGCCCAACAAAGCCCGCACCCTCGCCCATGATCGCCATACGTGCGTTGAGCTTGAGTAGCGTGACGCCGCTTGCGAGTCGCGGAATGTACGCCGGCCACGCCACGTTAAAGAAAACCGTTGCAGCGCCAAGGCCAATCTGCATCACGATCAGCAGCGGCAGCGTGAGCACATTGAGTACGTAGGCAAGTGGAATCGCGAGCAGCAGCACCACGCGCACCAAGTCGGCGGCGAGCAGGTAGGCGCGTCGCGACGAACGATCAACCCAAACACCAGCCTGCAAACCAATAAAGAGATACGCAAGCGTTGACGCCGCGCCGAGAAAGCCGGTGCCGAGCGAGTCGGCACCGAGCAGGTCGACCGCCATGATCGGCAGTGCCAACTGCGTGATGGAGTCACCAACGAGCGAGATGCCTTGTCCAGCAGTAACGAGGCGCAGGTCGCGCGGGTCATTCTTGGTGATCGCTGCGGCGCGCGCCATTTACTTCGCCGAAATCTTGATCACGTTTGAATCGGTGCTCGCGCGTTCCGCTCCGTACTGATACATGAAGACGCGCAGGAAGGCGTACTTGCCAACAATCTTGCTCGTGACCGGAAGGTTCAGTGACGTTGCGCCGCTGATTGCCGTGCACTTGGTGCGCTGTGCAGTGGTGCAGCTGTACCACTGGTACGTATAGCTTGGCGTTGGGCCGCCGACCCAGGTGCCACGCTTGCCGTACACAATCTTGTCGACTTGGCTAATTTTTGGCGCAACGGTGATGCGTGCCTGCGTGAAGACGGTGACGCTAATGGTTTTGTACGTGGGGTAGTGCCACATGTCGCCATCTTTCGAACCTTGCAGCGTGCAGGTTCCCTCTTTGAGGAAGCGGATCGTGCGATTGCTGACGGTGCAAATTGTGGGAGTGAGTGACGTTACAACGAACGGCGCACTGGTACTGCCGCCGCCGTTCCCGTAGCCGCTCGTGCTACCTACAGCGTGGTAGATCGGACCGGCGTCAAAGAGGAGTGGCGCTTGTGGAAGCTTGAACACCTCGAACGTGCGTGTGATCGAATCCGCTGCGTGATACGTGGTTGAACCAGCCTGTTCGGCGCGAATGGTGCAGGTTCCTGGCCTGAAGACCTTCAACTCAAAGTTGGCGCCATTGAACTGTGGCTCGCACACGCTGCTGGAGAGGCCCAAGTAGTTGATGGGCAAACCAGCGCTGCTGAAGCGCGGGAGGAGTTGGGCAGCGGTTGGATCAAAGCTGCGGTCACTCAGAGCATCAAGGCCGATCGTCTGACTCCCTTGCACGATGGTGAAGCTGCGCTCAATGGAGGTTGCGCGCTCATAGACGGCGTCTCCCGCCTGGGTCGCGAGCACGGTGCAGGTGCCCAGATCCAGTAGGCGCAGGCGCCAGGTGCTGACGAGGCTGTCGGGGGCGAGTGCTTCGCAAACGGTCGGCGTGCTGATCTCGTAGCTCACGCTTAGCCCTGAGCTCGCGCTCGCGGCCAGTGCCGGTGGGGTCGTGCCGAACGGAATGTTTGCATCGGTCAGCAGCGGGCCAACGCCGAAGTTGATCGCTTGCGGCAGGCCAGTGATCGTGATGCTGACGCTCGCACTCGCTGCCACGTGGTCCTCGGCGGCGGGGGTTGCGGCATTAAGGGCACAGGTTCCTGTGCTTGTTGCGGTAAGTGTGCTTCCGACCAAGGTGCAATTGGTCGCACTCTCACTGGCGAGCTCTAGCGTGACAACGCCAGAGAAATCGCTTGCTGCGGAGACGGTTGCGCTCTCACCAACCGCCATTCGGTCTGGTGCAGTGATCGCAATCGTTGGTTGACCCATGTTGAGCGCGCCGACTGCGTCGAGGAGCCCCACTCCGCATTGATGCTGTGAGCCAGTCGGAGTTTCACTTGTTGTGACGCACGGCCGCAAGGTATCGGCAGGGAACGGCCGAGCGCCGGCGTAGATCGCCGCTTCAATCTGGCTCGGTCCCCATGTTGGATGCAAGCTCGCAACGAGTGCTGCGACGCCAGCGACATGTGGTGCCGCCATGCTCGTGCCTTGATAGTTCGTGTAGCTATAGCCGGTGAGCGTGTTGGCGCCGGTGGCGATCGTCGAAAGAATGCCCGAATCGCGAGACATGTCGCCACCTGGTGCGGCAATGTCAATGCTGCTCCCGAAGTTCGAGTAGTTCGCCAAACCGCCAACTCGACCTACCGCTGCGACGGTCACCGTGTCGTTGCAGTTGGCTGGCGTGAAGTTTGCCGCGTCACGGAAGCTGTTCCCCGCCGCCGTAACGACAACGGTTCCAGCGGCACGTGCTTGCGAGATCGCATCTTGCAGTGTCGCCCAGCAGGCGCTACCGCCACCAAGTGACATGTTGATGACGTCAGCCGGATGCGCATTGTCTGTTAGGCCGAATGCACTCCATGGGCGCCCGTCCCAACTTGTCGTGAGACCAGCGGCCCAGCGAATTCCATCAATGATATCGTTGAATGATCCACCGCCCGCACCAAGAACGCGCACATGTTGAATCGACACGTTCGGTGCAATGCCACTGATGCCGATGTCGTTCTGCGCCGCACCAATCGTTCCCGCGACATGCGTGCCGTGCCAACTCGACGGATACCAAGCCCAATCGCCTTCGTCGGTTGGATTCATGTCACGTCCGTCGCCATCGCGTGCGGTGGCACTGTTCTCAATCATGTCAACGCCCCAACCCTCGGGCATGTTTGCGATCAGATCCGGATGGTTAGTTTGACCAGTATCAATAACGGCAACAACGACACCGGCACCCGTCGTGGTGCCCCACGTTGGCGAAACATTTGCAGCGCCCTCTTTTCCTGATGTTGGCGCGTGCATGTCCCATTGCGAGGCGTAGAGCGGATCGATTGGATCAATGAGAGGGAAAGCTTGAATGTCAGGAATGACGCCAACAACACCAGGTGCCTGCTCCCATGCGGCGAGTGCCGTCTCTGCATCTTGGCCAGGTCGCAGTTGGATCTCACGCGTCTTTCCGTCGTCACTCAGCGCCGTGCCGACGGTGGTGTTGTAGGCGAAGCGAACGGTGAGTGAGTCAAATGGTTCGGGCGCTACTGATGTAGCTGCTGTCACCGCGCGTGTGGGGGCGGGTGCGGCGATTGCGCCGCAGATAAAAAGAGCCGCCATTACGGCGGCAAGCAGGCGGCGCGTCATGGTAGTTATTCGCCGATCGTTGCCCAGATGAAGCCCATCATCAGGAAGAAGCCTGAGAAGAGGGCGACGAGGCCGACGGAGCCGTACGGCGATGCTGCGGTCTTGTCGGTGAAGGTGCCAAGAAGAAGTCCGAAGCCCACCGCCCACACGAGCCAGGCGCCGCCCCACACCAACCTGCCGTTCGGGCCAGTCACGAAGCGTCGCACCCAGGCGGTCTCGCGCTGCTCCGCACTCATCGCCGCCTTCTGGAAGATGAAGACGAAACCGCCACCGATCGCCATCGAGATGAAGAACTCGATCGGGTGGGCGAATGGGAGCGTGAACATGTCCATGGGTGAATCATAGCGGGGGTGGGGAACAGAAGGTGCTGATCTCTGGCACGATCAGGGCATGCTCCACTGGCTTGACGCAATCGTGATCCCCTTCCTGACCTCCCTCTATGGGGCCGTCGGCTACCTAGGGGTGGGCGTGGCCATGGCGATCGAGTCAGCGGGGATCCCCCTCCCATCAGAGTTGATCCTCCCCTTCGCCGGCTTCCTCGTGGCCGACCCTGGGGCGATCGAACCCCTCACCGGTGCCGCCTGGAACCCCCTCCTGGCCGTGCTGGCGGGCACCATTGGCAATACCGCGGGTTCCCTCCTTCTCTATTGGATCGGTGCCCGGGGTGGCCGGCCGTTCTTGGAGCGCTACGGCCGCTTCCTGCTTATTCGCACCCACGAGCTCGACCTCGCAGACCGCTTCTTTACCAGGCACGGCTCGGCGACCGCCTTCTGGAGCCGCATGCTGCCGGTAGTGCGCACCTTCATTAGCTTCCCGGCCGGCGTGGCCCGCATGCCGCTGCGACCATTCATCGTCTATTCCACCGCCGGGGCGCTGATCTGGTCGGCGCTGCTGGTGGGAATTGGGGCCGCGCTCGGCTCGCAGTGGACACAGATTCGCGAGGCGCTCGCCCCGGTTGATACGTTCTTGGTACTTGCCGTTGTGGCAGGGGTGCTGCTCGCACTCGCCTGGCGGCTTGGATTGATCGATCGCCTGCGCACGCGAAGCAAGTAGACCGTTGTGAAGATTGCAATCGTTAGCGACATTCACGCCAACCTCTCCGCACTACAGGCGGTTCTCGCCGACATTGATGCCGTTTCCCCAGGTGCTGCCATCTGGCACACCGGCGACATCGTTGGCTACAACGCGGAGCCGAATGAGGTCGTTGCCCTGCTGCGCGAGCGCGGTGCTGTTGGTGTGATGGGAAATCACGACGCCGCAGTGCTTGGCGAACTAGACGTGAAATGGTTCAACCCTGCCGCGGCTGCAGCGGTGCGCTGGACAACCACGCACCTCACCCCTGAGAACGCCACGTGGCTGCACGCGCTGCCGAAGATCAGCGAGATGGGTGCCGCCACGTTGGTGCACGGCAGCCCACGCGAGCCGCTCGGTGAATACGTAATCAGTGCTGAGGGTGCGCGCGAGAATCTTGAGGTGCTCTCAACGCCCGTGCTCTTTCACGGCCACACCCACGTTCCCGCCTACTGGGCGCTGCGCGGTGGGCAGCCCACGCTGGTAGCGATCGATGGTCGCGCGCAACCGCTGATCTCGCCGTCGCTGATCAACGTTGGCTCCGTAGGGCAACCGCGCGACGGCGACGTGCGCGCGAGCTGGGTGCTCTGGGATCGCAGCGACGATGGCTCAGCGATTGGTGCGCTCGGCACGGTGCAGTGGCGACGTGTCACCTACGACGTTGCGCTCACTCAGTCGCTCGTACGCGCAGCTGGACTTCCAGAGTTTCTCGCCGCACGACTCGGCGAGGGGCACTGATCGTGGCCCCGCGACAACTGCCACCATTCGAACGACTCGGTGCCTTCATGCACGCGCATCGGCGCGCGGTGATCGGCGTGTGGGTGGTCGTACTACTGCTTGCGCTGCCATTCGCGCCACAAGCGCCAGGGGCGCTACAGGCGGGTGGCTTTGACCTGCCAACGCTGGAATCGGCACGCGCCCGCACGTTGCTTGAAAAGGAGCTTGGTGCGCCACCATCGGCGCTCGTGCTGGCAATCTCTTCTAAGACCTTGGTTCCTGGCACGATGGAGTTCGAGTCCGCAGCAACGCGTGCGGTAGCCGCCGTCATGAATGCGCCACATGTCGTTGCCATTCGCTCGCACCTGATCGCACCATCGCAGGTGAGCGTTGCCAACCGCATTGTGTACGACATCGTGTTCTTGGATCTCGGGCCTGACGATTCACCAGCTGCACTCGATGGCGTTGCCGCGGCACTCGTTGCAGTTGATGGCCTCACCGTGCAGATCGCCGGTGGCCCCGCCTTCTACGCCGACATTCAGAGCGTGTCGGAGAGCGACCTGCGCCGCAGTGAGTTGATCAGCCTGCCGCTCGCTGCGATCGTGTTGCTGTTGGTCTTCGGCTCTGCCGTTGCGGCAGGTTTGCCACTTGCCGTTGGTGGCGCTGCGGTGTTAGTTGCACTGGCCGCTATTTTCGGTGTGGCGCAGGTGACGCGCATGAGCGTCTTCGTGTTGAACCTCACCACGCTGCTCGGCCTCGGTCTTGGTGTCGACTATTCACTGCTCATGGTCTCGCGATTCCGCGAAGAGTTTGGTCGAAGCAGTGCACGCAAGGCCGATCGCGTGGCGCTTGCAGTGCAGCGCACCGTGGCGACCGCTGGTCGCGCCGTCTTCTTTAGTGGGGTAACGGTCATGCTCGGTCTCGCCGGTTTGATGGTGTTCGATTTCGCCATCCTGCGCTCGATCGGCATTGCTGGCGCCATCACCGTCGCCCTCGCCGTGGTCGCCAGCCTCACCCTTCTCCCCGCCCTCTTGGGCGTACTCGGAGCACGGGTTGACCGGCTCGCCGTACGCAAGGTGACCTACGAAGAGCCGAACGAGAAGGGTCGCTGGGCGCGCCTCGCCCGCGGAGTCATGCGTCGCCCACTTGCCGTTGCCCTGCCAACTCTTGCCTTGCTGATCGCCCTCGGCTCGCCGTGGCTCGGCGTGAAGTTCAACGCCCCCGACGGCGGCATCTTGCCGTCGCGCGTGCCGAGTCGCCAGGCACTCGACGCGCTCACCGGCGCATTCGGCGAGGGTGAGTTCTCGCCGATGACTGTTGCCGTGCGCACGAACGGCGACGCGACCACGCCAGCAAACGTCGCCCTGCTCTTTACATGGGTACGTGCGCTCGAGGCCGATCCGCGCGTGGCTCGTGTTGACTCCATCGTTTCCATTGACTCGCGACTGACGCTCCCGCAGTACCAGCTGCTCTACGACTCACCAGGCGGCGCACCGCCCGATCGCTACGTGCAGCAGCTGCTCTCGGTCACTACCAAGGGTGATCTCACCGCCGTCACCATTACGCCGGCGCAGGGGCCGAACCGCCCCGACACGCGCGCACTCGTCGCCGAGCTGCGCGCCGCAACACCAGACGCAATTGGCGCTGGCGAAGTGACGACGCTCACCCCACCCGCTGGCCTCACCACGCTCGTTGGCGGTGGTGCCGCAGAAATCGTCGACGTGGTCGACACCATCTCGTCAGAGTTCCCGCGCAGTGCGCTGATCGTCATCCTCGCCACACTCATCATTCTTGCCGTGCTGTTGCGCTCCATCGTGCTGCCGATTAAGGCGGTAATCATGAACACGCTCTCGATCTTGGCGAGCTTCGGCGCGCTGGTCTGGATCTTCCAAGATGGCAACCTCTCTGCGCTGCTCGGCTTTGCGCCACTCGGATTCGTTGAGACAACGATTCCAGTGATCTTGTTCTGCGTGCTCTTTGGCCTCTCGATGGATTACGAAGTCTTCTTGCTCACGCGCATGCGCGAGATCTACGATCGCACCGGTGACAACGCCGCCGCGGTTGCGGGCGGGCTCGAGCGCAGTGGTCGCATTGTGACTAGCGCCGCACTGATCGTTGTGGTGGTTGCCGGTTCGTTCGTCTTCGCCGAGATTGTTCTAATCAAGGCGCTCGGCGTTGGTGTGGCGATTGCCGTGGCCCTCGATGCAACTATTGTTCGCGCGCTCCTCGTTCCCGCCACGATGCGTCTGCTCGGCGATAAGAACTGGTGGGCACCGAAGTGGATGGAGCGGCTGCTCGCCGGTCGCATTGCCACAGAGTCAGAGGCGGAGCGACGATGATGCGGCGGTTTGTCCTTCTATTCTTGAGTGCGGTTCTTAGCGCTGCATGTTCTGGCCCACTCTTGGCAAATTCGCCAGCACCAACTGGTGCACCGTTCGAGAAGCCGACGCCGCGGCCGCCGGCCGTCGATCCGGTTGCTGTGTCACTTCCGGCAGATGATGCGCCCCATGATCGTCTCACCGAGTGGTGGTACGTCACGGGTCATCTAACAACGCTCGATGGTACGCGCGAATTTGGGTATGAGGCGGTGATCTTCCGTGCGAAGCGCGGGCAGTTCCCGGTGACGTGGGCGTCGCATATTGCCATTACCGAGAAGCCGCGTGGCTCTCGCTCAGGTTCATTCAGTTACGACCAACGTGTTGAGATTGGGCCACAGGTGAACATTGGGCCAAATCTGTTCCGTGCGGTGAGCGCTGCATTTGCCATCACTGGGGCCAATCCGCTTGAGCCTGCAACGCTCGGTCGCGATCCATGGGCGATGCTTGTGCTCCCCGATGGCGGCATGGAGATCAGCGGCAACGGGCTGATGCTGCAACTTGGCGCTGGCCGCGCGCCCGTGCTGCATGACACCGACGGCTGGGTCGCCTTCGCCGACGCGGGCGGTTCGTACTACTACTCACGCACACGCATGCCAACCGCTGGCACGCTCACGATCGGCGGCGAGACGCTCGCCGTGGCGGGGAACTCCTGGTTTGATCATCAGTGGGGCGACTTCATCGCTATCGGGAGTGGTGGCTGGGACTGGTTCGCCCTGAACCTCAGCGATGGCAGTGACCTGATGCTCTCCTTCGTGCGCGCCAAGGATGGGAGCTATCCGCTGGTCTATGGCACCTGGGTGGCGCGCGATGGATCGGTTCGACACATTGATGGCGCGGATATCGCCCTAACCGCCCTCGGCTCCTGGACGAGCCCGCACACGGGGGCGACCTGGCCGGCCGGCTGGCGTGTGCAGATCGCCCAGATTGGCCTCGACGTGACGGTCACTCCCGAGGTGGCGGACCAGGAGTTGAACACCCTCGGGAGCACTGGGGTCATCTACTGGGAGGGGGCGAACGCCGTGGCGGGGACTCTGGCTGGACGCCCGATCACGGGGCACTCCTATGTCGAACTCACGGGGTACGCGACCCTCCACTAACTCTCCCGCTAGAATCGGCGCATGACAGTGAACAACGTCAAACCCGTCGCCCCGAAGGCCGCTCCGCGCGATCGCGGCCCACGCCGCTTCGTCACCTTCACCTACCTGGTCATTGCTAGCGTGATCGTCTACGCACTCCTCACCGGCGCTGATGGCTTTATCGCCTCGGTGAATAAGTTCCTCACCGCCACGCCGGCACCATCGGCTTCGCCGAGCGCCTCACCGTCGACCAGCGCCACGCCGTAACGACGGGCCGGCGCGCGTGAGCCACATCTTCGTCTCACCCCACCCCGACGACGCGGCTCTTTCGTGCGGCGGGCTGATCGCCAACCTGCGCGAACTCGGACAGAACGTGATCATCCTCAGCGTCTACTCCGGCCACGGCAGCCTCGATCGCCTCACCTCGTATCAGCGACAGGCGCTCGGCTTTGGTGGCAAGGCGATCTGGCCCGCGTCACAGGCGTTTGATAGCGGCTCCATTGCTGCTGATCACAACGTACCTGGCGAAACAGCTGAAGCACTTGCCCCATGGCAGGCCGAACCGGCACGACTAAAGCAGACACAGCGCGAGGCCGACGATAGCGCCAAAGAGTTCTGGCAGCGCGCCTCGTGGTATCGCCGCGCCGACATCAGCGCCACGTCACTTCCAGGCGGACGTACGCGCGACACCAGCAACGGGCAGGGCGTGATCGATGCGGGTGCCGTTGCAGTTGCCGCCGCCGCCGGCGAGGCAATGGCGCAGCGACGCCAGGAGGACGAGCGCTACGCACTCTTCGCCGAAGCCGCCGTCGTCTTCCTTGATCTTCCCGACGCCGTCTTCCGCGGCTACGAAGGCGATGAGCAGCTGCTCGGCACCGTGCGCGACAACGACGCTGCGCCGACTGATCTGCTGCGCAGGGAGATTGCGCGGCTAGAGCCGCAGCGCGTCTACTTCCCGCTCGGCATCGGCTCGCACGTTGATCACCAGCTCTGCCGTCGCGTTGGCGCCGCGCTGCTCGGTGATGCGCAGGCATGGACGATGCCTGGCATTGACTGGAGCGACAAGGTCACATTCTACGAAGACTTCCCGTACGCCTACTGGCAGCAGTTTGATCCGTCGGCTGGGCTACCAGCGAACTACTCCGCTGGTCTCCCCGCCAACATTGGCCTAACGCCTGAGATCGCCGACGTTACCGATATGCTCGAGCAGAAGATCCAGGGGATTGCGCAGTACGAGTCACAGATGCCGCACCTCTTCGGCTCCGTTGAGAAGATGGCCGACGCGGTACGAACGCAGGGTGCAACGGTTGCGCTGCAGAGCGGCCGCAGTGGTGCGGTTGAGCGCTACTGGAGCGCGGTGCGCAGCTAGCGCGAACGGTTTCGCTTCCGCCCGGCAAACCACTCAATTGCTACAGCCACCACGGCCCCGACGGCAAAGGTGATGCCGCCTGTCGGCACAGAGATGAAAAGGATCCACATCGCTGCGCCGTAGCCGCGCTCATCAAACGGATTGCTCGACGGGTTGGCGACATAGTTCACTAGGATTACTGCGAGTGGAGAGAGTGCGATCACGCCAGCAACGGTGCTCAGCACGAGCCAATACCTTGGGGTGATAATTGGCGTCTGCGCCTTCGACTTTGTGCTCATTGCGACCCTCCGTTCACGCCAGTGCGATCTGGTACGTCACTGACTGTACCACCCACAGCAAGCAGATAGATCGCCTCGATGTCACGCAACATGTCGTCAACACAGAATTTTGCGTGGACCAACTCATGTCCGGCGTGTGCAAGTTTCTTGGCGAGTGCTTGATCGCCGAAGAGGAGTGCGATCGCGGACGCAAGTGCGGATGGATCGTGTGAGGGGACGAGGATGCCATTTTCGCCCGAGTGGATCATCTCGGGGATGCCGCCAACGTTGCTGGCGATCACTGGGCGATTGGCGGCGAGCGCCTCGACGATCGCGAGCCCTTGTGCCTCGCGATAGCTCGGCATGACCACCACATCGGAGGCGGCAAGGACCTGCGGCACATCTTCGCGGCGCCCTAGGAAGTGCACGCTGGCACAGCAGACTTCGGCGCGCAGGTGTGCAGCGGCGAGCCCCTCGAGGCGATCACGTTCGGAGCCTTCGCCAACGACGAGAAGGTGTGCCGTTGTGTAGTGATGGTGCACCACGGGCCAAGCCTCAATGAGCGTTGGATGCCCCTTCTCGGGCTCAAGGCGCCCCACCACCACGGCGAGGGGGGCGTCGGCAGGGATGCCGAACTCCGCACGAATCGCCTCTCCACCGGTCGCCTCATCGAAGCGCTCCAGGTCGACGCCGTTATAGATGCGGCTGATCGCCGTGGTGTCGCGCCCCTCCGCCACCAACTTGTGGACGATGGCGTCGCTCACCGCAATCAGGCGGTTGATCTTGGGGGTGATGCGCTCCAGCAACTCGCGGTCGTCGGGGGAGCGGAAGCGGCTCGAGTGCACGGTCGAGACCATGTAGGGGCGGTGCCCCGTGCGCCGCTCCACCAGGTCGAGCGCCGCGACTCCCACCACCTCGGCGCGATACATGTGGGCATGGAGCACCTGGGCGTTGAGCGTGATCAGCCGGTCAGCAAGGAGCTCCGCCGACCGTTCGTCGCTTGGCTCTTCGATCACCTCGGTCGCGTACCCGAGTCGCTGCAGACGCGCCATGGTGCTGCCGTGGGAGAGCGAGATCACGTGCGTCTCGTGTCGTGACAGATCGAGGCGCAGCACCGTGCTCACCACGCTCTCTTGTGCGCCGCCATTGGTGCCAGTTGCGAGCAGCTGCACCACGCGCAGTCGTGTGCCGTCAGGGAGCGGCCCCTTAGGCGCTCGCCCGCCGCCATGCGCACCAGCTTGTGGCTTACTCATGCGGCCGGCACCGTGATCATCAGCACATCAACGTTCGCGGCGCCAACCTCGTACTTGTAGTTCTCGTTGCCGCGCAAGAAATCAAAGGTCACTTTCCGTTCATTGATCGCCATTTGCAACCCATGTGCAAAGAGCAAGATTCCTGGCGAGAGCGCACGGGCGGCAAGTTCACCGCCAGCATTCCAATAGCGCAGACCTGTTGCGTCACGCAAGAAGAGCCCAGCTGCAAACGCACCGAACTCTGAATTTCGCGCAACGGCGATCGTAATCAAGTCTTCTGGTGCACGTGCGAAGAGTTCGCGCATAAACGCTTCGTCGCGCGCACCCTTCTCGTCTTCGGTGAAGAGTCCGTGGTGGCCCCATCGTGCGCGATGGAGTTTGATGAACTCTGCGAGGTCGTCGGCTGGGTGTGCTTTTACACTAATCGTTACGCCAGCACCCTCACCACGTCGCACCTTGCGGCGAATCTCGTGACGATCCTTCTTGTCGATGCGCTCAAGGTGTTCATCAATTGTGGTGATGTTTTTGAGGTCAATTGCCGGTGCGGGATCTTCGACGGTCACTGTTGCAGTCCTTGTTCGGTTCGTTGCGAATGTGCTCATCAGCAGTTCGTGGGCGCGATCGGCACGGCGCAAGCGTCGAAGGTCGAGTGCGGCTGTATCCGTGAAGAGATGTGCGACAAGCGCATCTGTCGCGGCGGTTGCGCTCTCTGTGTTCTCTAGGTCAATCAGCACCGTGGCGTAATCGATGTGATACGTCGCGCCAAGGTATCGCACGCCATCTGGCCGAAGCATGAGCGGAAGATAGGCGTAGAGTTTGCCAGCGGCGTCGTAGACGGCGAGTGAAATGTCGGTGGCCTCGGCGCCGTAGCCGATCCACCACGCCTCGTGAACGGCACGGTTACTGAAGGCGCTTGCGGTTGGGTTTGTTGCCAGAAGTCGCTCCCACTCGCTAGTCGGTAGTTCGGCGAGCGGCAGGGTTTGTACGGTCCAGGCGATCGTGGTGGGGGTCATGTGTCTATCGTACCGCCCGATACGCAGGGGGTACGTGCGACGCACGATCCTGCGTGGAATGCAGATCACCGAGCGTGCCCGCGACGCACTGGCCGAGTTACAGCGCGCCGCCGCACCAGTGTTGGCGCTCCTCGCCCCGCAACGCTGCGGCGCCTGCGGCGTTGAAGGGGCCCTCCTCTGCTCTGAGTGTTGCAGCGAGCTTGGTCTCGCAGGTGCTGGTCGCGTTGAACGCGGCCCCGCGCCACCCGGCTGCGCCGCTGGCGCATGGATCGGTCCGTACGAGGGCGGCCTCGGCGAGATGGTGCGCACACTCAAGTTCCACGACCTCCCGGCTCTTGCCGAGCCGCTTGGCCTCGCCCTACAGGGTGCGATCGGTGCCGTGCAGCGCGAGCTCGGTGGTGACGCCACGCTCGTACCTATTCCAACGGACCCGGCACGCCTCCGGGATCGCGGCTTCGATCACGCCGCGCTAATTGCCGCCGCTGCGGCGCGCACGCTTCCATGTGCGATCGCGCCACTGCTTGAGCGCACCCGGGCGGTACCCGCACTCCATACGCTCAGCCGCGCTGAACGGCGGCGGGTCATGGACCGCGTCTTCGCAGTACGCGTGGGCGTTTCGCTGCCTCGTAGCGTGATTCTGGTCGACGATATTTGGACGAGTGGTGCCACCTTTGAGGCGGCGGCGGCGACCCTGCGAGCCGCTGGGTGCAATGCCATCGGCGTGGTCGCCGTGGCCCGAGAGGCGCTGGTGAACGGTGCGTAAGGCGACGAGCGGCCTCTGGCGCGGCGTGGCAATCTCTCCCCATGGCAGCCAAGCGACCGAAACTCACGAGCAGCGCACCAGCCGCAGCGGCTGGGCGGCTCGATCGCATGCTTGGCGCCCACCTCGCCGCAGGGCCTGGCCTCGTCAAGGCGGCCGATCGCGCCGCAGCGGTTGGGGCGATGGGGCTACAAATCTTCACGGGGAACCCAACGGGCTGGGCGCGCCGCGCCGAACTCCCCAAGGAGCTGCCCGCCTTCCGCGCCCGCATGAAGGAGCACGGCTTCGGGCCGCTCGCCGTGCACGCCGCCTATTTGGCGAACCTCGCCGGACCGAACCCTCTCTTCCGTGAGAAGACGGTGGAGCTGCTCCGCCACGAACTTCGCGTGGCGCCTGAGTACGGCGCCTCGTTCGTCAACGTCCATATCGGCTCACACATGGGAACGGGCATTGAGGCGGGTGTCGCCCGCGTCGCCGAAGCGGTGGAGCGCATCCTGGACGGCGTGCCACTCGCCGACGACTCGGCACTCTTGGTGCTCGAGAACAGTGCCGGTGGCGGAAATGGGATCGGCGAGAGCCTCGACGAGTTGATCGACATCCACGAGTCAATGGCCGCCCGCGGCATCGATATGTCGCGCGTTGCCTACTGCCTCGACTCCGCACACCTCTGGGGTGCTGGCGTTGAGATGAAGGGCGACGATGAGGTCGACCGACTTGTGGAGCAGTTCGACAAGAAGATTGGCCTCGAGAAGCTCGTGATGATCCACTACAACGACAGCAAGGCGGCACACGGCTCAAAGCTCGATCGGCACCAACACATTGGTGGCGGTGAGGTTGGTACGCGCGGTCTCGCAGCGCTCATTCGCCATCCGCGCCTCGCGCACGTGAACTACTACCTCGAGACCCCTGGCATGGAGGCGGGTTGGGACAAGCTCAACATTGAGCGCAGCCTGCAGCTCTCCGAAGGAACGCTCAAGTTGAAACCACTCCCTGCAGAGGAGCCGAGGGTCAAGAAGGTAAAGAAGGTTCCAGCGAAACCTACTGCCGCCGCGAAGCCCGCCGCAAAGAAGCCGGCGGTAAAGAAGACTGCTGTGAAGAAGCGCTAGCGCAGCGACCCAGCGCCGCGTCGATATGGCGAGAGGGCGAAGAGCGCACCGCCACCAACGACTAAGCTGCCCACCCCCACCAGGCGATCGAGCAGTGCAAGGGCAATCGCCGACTCGGGCGTGAAACCAAAGAGCGCGACAAGAATGCCAACCATCCCCGCCTCAACGATGCCGATGCCTGCCGGCGTAAATGGCACCACGGTGAGCACCGCCGAGACGAGCGCCACAAAGATGGTGCTCGCAATGCCGATCTGACCGGCCGCTGGATTCACCACGAAGAGCCCGAGCGCCATAGCGACCGCGGCGAGTCGCAGCGATTCCCCAATCCAAATAGCCAGCGAGAACGGCAGGGCGGTGCGAACCACTCTGCCGCCACTCCCTGCTCGCAGCGACGCCGCGGCGTTGGTAAAGCCGTTCTTGATCGCATCGGGGATCGGCAGCGCGTAGATGAGTGCGGCTGCAAGGCCGCGTGCTACGAGCAGAAACAGCGTTGTCGCAGCAGCGACACCGAGGGCGATCGCGGTGAGCGCAAGCGCGGTTGGCGGCAACTTCCCGCCGAATGCCACAAAGGTCGACGCCGCGCCAAGCAGTGCAACGGTGGCAAGGTCAACAAGTCGCTCCGCAATCACCGTGCCGACAGCATTACCAAACGACGTTGCGCCGTTGTGCTTCAGCAGCCAGCCGCGATAGACGTCGCCCATCTTTGCTGGCAAGACACAGTTCACCCAGAATGAGAGGGTCAGGATCTCTGTTGCAGCGCGCCGCGAAATTTGCAGGCCAGATGCGGAGAGGATCATGCGCCAGCGCAACCCACGTAGTGGAAAGGTGCTCCAGCTCGCTGCGAGCGCAACGAGAAGCCACGCAGGGTTGGCGCGGTTGAGTGTTGCGGCGACCTCTGCAAGATTGAACGATGTCGCCGCGCGGACCACGCCTGCCACGAGAATGACCGTCAGGAGGAGAGCAAAGATGGTGGAGCGTCGCGTCAGTCGGGCGAGCAGCATCTGATCGCCTAGCGTTCGCCGAAGGTCACGCCTGGGCTGACACGTCGATTTCCGCGCGTGGCATTGACCAGCTTTGCGATAGGCGTGAAGAGTCGCGCAAGGAGTGCGCCACGGCCGGCAATTCGGGTGAGGTCGCCGTGCAGCGCCGAATGAAATCCTGCAGCGGTGCTGAGGTCACCGGTCATGATCGTGGCGGCACCACCGATCTCGAGCAGCGTGTGCGCATCACTTGCAGCTACCGAAGGAATACCGCGGGATACGGCGAGTTCGGAGGCACGCTGATTGCCACCGGGCGCCACCAGTCGGGCGTTCCAGCCTTCGATCCAGTCGACCTCGCTTAGTAGTGAGAGGGCCGCCTCATCGCGCAGCAGCGAGCCACGCCAGCCGTCAAACGGGTGCGGGATTCCCACGAGCCCACCCTGGTCGCGAATGGCGGCGATCGCCTCGCTGGCGGGGAGTCCAGCGGCAATGGGGCGCTCGAGGAAGATGGCGATCAGGTCTCCCTGGGCGGTGCGCACCTCAGCGCCCACGATGACCGTGAGCCCAGGAGTGGCGGCGTCGCGGGCACGCAGGGCGCCGTCGATGCGGTCGTGGTCGGTGATGGCGAGGTGGGTGATCCCCCGCGCAGCCGCCGTGCGGGTAACGGCGACCGGGTCGCTCAGGGAGTCGAAGCTTGCGCTGGTGTGGCAGTGCAGGTCAACGACGGCGCGGGCCGCCATAGGGTTAGGCCTCGCTGGTCATGGACTTCGCGAACTGGTCGAAGTGTTCGAGCGCAATGCCCGTCCCCTTCGCAACGCAGGTCAGCGGGTCCGGAGCGATGTGCGCAGCAACGCCGGTAACGGTCGTCACCAGGCGGTCAATGTTGCGGAGCAGCGCACCGCCGCCAGAGATCACGATCCCCTTATCAATGATGTCGGCGCTCAGCTCTGGCGGTGTCTGCTCCAACACGGCGCGAATAGCGTCAGTAAGGTTTCGCAGCGCCACCTCGAGCGCCTCGGTGATTTCGGTCGAGGTGATCTTCACTTCGCGTGGCAGGCCTGCGATCATGTCGCGACCCTTCACGCTCATCGTCAACTCCTCTTCGAGTGGGAGGGCACTGCCGATCTCGATCTTCACCTGCTCGGCGGTGCGATCGCCGATCATGAGGTTGTACTTGCGGCGAATGTAGAGCGCGATCGCTTCGTCGAAGCGGTTACCGCCAACACGGTTTGACTTGCTCACCACAATCTCGGAGAGTGAGATCACGGCGATCTCGGCGGTGCCGCCGCCAATGTTGACGATCATGTTCCCCGACGGACCGCTGATCGGCAGCTCTGCACCGATTGCTGCCGCCATCGGCTCTTCGATGAGGAACGCCTTCCCTGCACCGGCCTGACGCGCAGCGTCGAGCACGTAGCGCTTCTCCACCGACGTTGAGCCGGCTGGAACGCTCACGAGAACGTCAGGTCGGCCGAACGAGAATCGTCCGGCGGTGCCCTTCTTGATGAAGTAGCGGAGCATCGCCTCAGTTACGACGTAGTCAGCGATCACGCCATCGCGCAGCGGTCGAATTGCCGTGATGGAGCCAGGGGTACGCCCGAGCATCTCCTTCGCCTCGTTGCCAACGGCCACGATCTGATCGCGATCGTTAATGGCAACAACGCTCGGCTCGCGAACGGTAATACCGCTCCCCTGTACGAAGACGAGAATGTTTGCGGTTCCTAGATCGATGCCAATCTTCATCCCACCACTCCCTCTTCGCTAACGTGGGTGAGCTCCGCGCCGAGGCCTCGGAACTTCTCCTCAATGTTCGCATAGCCGCGTCGTACATGGTGTGCGCCGTGAATGCGGCTCGCCCCTGGTGCGGCCAGAGCGGCGAGCATCAGTGTGGCACCTGCGCGTAGATCTGGAATCTCCGCCTCAGCGGCGCGGAACGTGGTTGGGCCCGTGACGCGCGCGGTGCGCGGATCAGCGATCTCCACCTGCGCACCAAAGCCGCGAAGTCCAACGAGCCACTCAAGTCGGTCTTCAAAGATTGTCTCTTCAATGGTGCTCGTACCAGCGGCGCGCGTCAGCATCAGCCCCGCAGATGGCTGCAAGTCGGTGGCGAGCCCAGGGAACGGCTGCGTGCGAATGTTGGTGGGCTTGTATGCGCCACCGGCAGGGAGCCCGGTGACACGCAAGCTTTTGCGCGTTGCATCAACCGGATCGGCCTCAATCGCATGGTCAACACCGAGTTCGCCGAGCAGATCAATAAAGGCCTTCATGTGTGTTGGCTCAACGCCATCAACGTTGATCGTGCCGCCCACAACCGCGGCGGCGGCGGCGAATGTTCCCGCCTCAATGCGGTCAGGCATGATGTGATGGCTCGCGCCGTGCAGCCCGTCAACACCCTGAATCTCAATGCGGTCGGGCTTGGTTCGTGCGACCTGCGCGCCCATCGCGTTGAGTAACGTGATCAAATCGTCGACTTCGGGCTCCTGCGCCGCGGGCGTTATGACGGTGGTCCCCTTTGCAAGGACGGCGGCGAGGATCGCATTCTCGGTGCCCATCACGGTGATCTGCGGAAAGGCGATGGTTGCCCCCTTAAGGCGACCGTTGCTCTTCGCAAAGTAGTAGCCGTCGCGATAGTCGATCTCAGCGCCGAGGGCGCGCATGGCGTCAACGTGCAGATTCACGGGGCGACGGCCGATGCGATCGCCACCCGGGTTGCTAATGATCACGCGGCCAAAGCGCGCCAAGAGCGGGCCCAGGAGCATGAAGCTGGCGCGCATCTTGGCGGCGGCTTCGAGCGGCACAAAGAGCCATTCGGCGTTCGCCGCCTGCAGGCTCATCGTCTCGGGGGTTGGTCGCTCGATGGTCACACCGATGTCGCGCAGGGTGTCGGCGAGCACATCGATGTCGAGGATTCCCGGGATGTTCTCCAGGTTCACGCGCTCGCCGGTCAGCACCGCAGCGGCCATCACCTTCAGGGCGGCGTTCTTGGCGCCGCTCACTCGCACGCGGCCAGCGAGGGGCCGTCCGCCTTGAATGCGGAACTCCTCCTTCGCCAGGGGGATCGGACGGTACTCCCACGAGAACGGCTTTACGGCGGTCATGGGCGGATTCTCGCCGTTTGCAGCAGAAGCGTCCAACAGGGGCTCACTTTCTTCGGCCACCCGCACAGGCGGCGCGGCGGGCTAACGCTTGCGGCGGCGCTCGGCGACGCGAAGGTGCAGGAGCGCTCGGCTCAGCGAGGCACGGGCGGTTGCGAGTGAGGCGGGATCCTGTGTGCCGGCACCGGAGATCGCCGCTTCGGCGGCGGCCTTCGCCTTCTCAATGACGGCGGTGTCGAGCTCCCCCGACAGGTCGGCTGACTCGGCGAGTACCACCACGCGATCGGGTCGCACCTGCACGAAGCCACCAATGATGGCGATGTACTCAATGGAGCCGTCGAGTGCGGTGATGCGCCCCTCACCTGTGCCAAGAACGGTCACATATGGCTCGTGCTTCGGCAGGATGCCGACCTCACCATCGATCGTTGGTAAGACCAACGCGGAGGCCTCGCCCTTCCAGGCGAGGCGCTCCGGCGTCACGATCTCCAACGTAAATGGCATATCGGTACGAACCCTTACTTGTTGAGCGCGATGGCGTTCGCCCGAACGTCATCGAGAGTTCCTGCAAGGAAGAACGCCTGCTCTGGCAGGTCGTCGGCCTTCCCTTCGAGGATCTCGCGGAACGAGGCGATCGTGTCGGCGATCTTTACGAACTTGCCGGGACGGCCGGTGAATACCTCGGCCACGAAGAACGGCTGGCTCATGAAGCGCTGCAACTTGCGGGCACGGTTCACCAACAGCCTGTCGTCAGGCGAAAGTTCGTCCTGGCCAAGGATGGCGATGATGTCCTGCAGGTCGCGGTAGCGCTGCAGCACTCGCTGCACCTCTCGCGCCGTCTCATAGTGGTTCACACCAACCACGAGCGGATCGAGCACGCGCGACGTTGACGTCAACGGATCCACCGCTGGGTAGATACCGAGCTCGGTGATCGATCGCTCAAGGCGAATCGTCGAGTCAAGGTGTCCGAAGGTGGTTGCTGGCGCTGGGTCGGTGTAGTCGTCTGCTGGCACGTACACGGCCTGCAGCGAGGTAATCGAACCCTTCTTCGTCGACGTAATGCGCTCCTGGAGCGCCGCCATCTCCGTTGCCAAGTTCGGCTGATAGCCCACGGCGCTTGGCATGCGGCCGAGCAACGCGGAAACCTCAGAGCCCGCCTGGGTGAAGCGGAAGATGTTGTCGATGAAGAGCAGCACGTCGCGCCCTTCCGCATCGCGGAAGTACTCGGCCATCGTTAGGCCCGAGAGTGCGACGCGCAGTCGTGCTCCAGGTGGCTCGTTCATCTGGCCGAACACCATCACGGTCTTGTCGATAACGCCCGAGTCGCGCATTTCGCCGATCAGGTCGTTCCCTTCGCGTGAACGCTCACCGACGCCCGCAAACACGGAGTAGCCGGAGTGCTCTTGCGCAACGTTGCGAATCAGCTCCTGGATCACGACGGTCTTGCCGACGCCGGCGCCGCCGAAGATGCCGATCTTTCCGCCCTTCTTGAACGGGCAGACAAGGTCGATCACCTTGATGCCGGTCTCGAAGAGTTCGGTCTCGGTGGTGAGATCTTCGTACGCTGGTGCGGAGCGGTGGATTGGCAGGTACTGATCGACCTTCACGTCGCCAGCCTGGTCGATCGGCTCGCCGAGCACGTTGAAGACGCGGCCGAGCGTTCCGGCGCCAACTGGCACCGAGATCGGTGCGCCAAGGTCGGTCGCCTTTGCGCCGCGGGCGAGCCCGTCGGTTGTGGTCATGGCAACGGTGCGCACGCGATTGTTGCCGAGGTGCTGCTGCACCTCCACAACGAGCGAACCATCGGTTCGATCGATGCGTACGGCGTTGTAAATCGCTGGCAGCTCGCGTGCGGCGAACTCAATGTCAACGACCGGCCCCGTAATCGAAACTACGGTTCCTACGGCTCCTGCCTTTGCTGCGGTTGCGTTCGCCATCACTCCTCCTGCCTTTCTATGTTCAGTTCGCGCTTGCGCCTGAAGCAATTTCGATCATTTCGCGCGTAATGTTCGACTGTCGCACCTTGTTGTACGTGAGCGTGAGATCGCTAATGAGGTCGCCTGCGTTCTCGGTTGCGTTCTTCATTGCGACCATGCGGCTCGACTGCTCGCACGCCGTGGTCTCAAGCACGCCCTGGAAGATGCGTGTCGCAACGTAGCGGGGCAGCAGCGCCTCAAGGACCGCCGCTGGGTCGGGCTCAAAGAGGAACTGGTTCCCGGGGATGCCGGCGGTGTCGGCCGACGCCTTGATTGGAAGCAACTGCACCGCCTCTTGGCGCTGCGTCAGCGTCGAGATGAATGCTGGGTGAATCAGGGTGACGCCCGCCGAGCGACCCGAGAGGAAGTCGCCAACCAGGAGGCTGACGAGGGCGGTGACGTCGCCGAAGGTCGGCTTGTCGCCGTACCCCGGGAAGGCGGCGCTGATCTCGTAGCCGCCGCGGGCGAGGGCATCTCGCCCCTTCTTGCCAATCGTGATGACCTTGCTCCCTGCGCCGGCCGTCTCGAGCTCCTTCAGGGCGAAGCGAATCAGGTTGCTGTTCAGGGCGCCGGCGAGGCCACGGTCGGTCGTGAAGAGCACGATCGTGCGTGGTGCGCCGCTCTCTGGGGCTCGCAGGAGCGGGTGCCCCTCCTCGCCCAGCACTGAGGCGAGGTCGGCGATGACCTCGTCGATCGAGTGCCCATACGGGCGGCTCGCCAGCGTGGCGTCTTGGGCACGCTTGAGCTTTGAGGCGGCAACGAACTGCATGGCGCGGGTGATCTGGCGAATATTCTTCACCGATCCGATTCGTCGTCGAATCTCGCGCTGACTTGGCATGCTCTCCTCGCCGCTCGCCCCTCGCCGTTAGGCGAGGAACCCCTTTCGGAATGCGTCGACGGCCTCATCAAGACCCTTCGCCGTATCGTCAGAGATCGCGTTCTCCTTGGCGATGCTCGTCAAGATCGCTGCGCGCTCGCGCTCAAGGAAGGTGCCGAAGCCCGTCTCAAACTCACCAACGCGCGGCGTTGGTACGTCGTCAAGCTTCCCCTTCGATGCCACGTACAGAATCGCAACCTGTCGCTCCATCGAGACCGGCTGGTACTGCGGCTGGCGCATGATCGACGAGAGCTTCTCGCCGCGCGTCAGCTGGTCGCGAGTCGACTTGTCCAGGTCGCCCGAGAACTGTGCGAAGGCCGCAAGCTCGCGGTACTGCGCAAGGTCGAGCTTCAACGGACCGGCAACCTTCTTCATCGCCTTTGTCTGCGCGGCGGAACCCACGCGCGATACGGAGATACCAACGTTCACCGCTGGTCGCTGACCGGCGTTGAAGAGGTCGGTCTCCAAGAAGATCTGGCCGTCGGTGATCGAGATGACGTTCGTCGGAATGTAGGCCGACACGTCACCCGCCTGCGTCTCAATGATCGGCAGCGCCGTCAGTGAGCCACCGCCGAGATCGTCAGAGAGGCGCGCTGCGCGCTCCAGCAAGCGGCTGTGCAGATAGAAGACGTCGCCTGGATAGGCTTCGCGTCCTGGTGGTCGGCGCAAGAGGAGCGCCATCTCGCGATAGGCAACCGCGTGCTTTGAAAGGTCGTCGTACACGCAGAGCGCATCGCGCACGAGCACGCCATCGATCGTGACGCCGTTCTCCATGATCTCTTCGCCAATCGCGCAACCGGCGAATGGTGCGAGGTACTGGAGCGGTGCTGGGTCTTCAGCGCCTGCAACCACCACCACGGTGTGCGCCATGGCGCCCTGCTTCTCGAGCTGCGCAACAACGGTGCGCACGGTCGAGAGCTTCTGGCCGATCGCAACGTAGATGCAGATGAGGCCCTTCCCCTTCTGGTTGATGATCGTGTCGACAGCAACGGCGGTCTTGCCGGTCTGGCGGTCGCCAATGATCAACTCGCGCTGACCGCGGCCGATTGGAATCAGTGCGTCAACGGCCTTGATGCCGGTCTGCACTGGCGTCGTTACCGACTTACGACTAATAACGCCCGGAGCGATGCGCTCAACTGGGCGCGACTTCTTCGCGTTGATTGGGCCCTTGCCGTCGAGCGGTCGACCGAGTGGGTCAACAACACGTCCGATCAGCTCGGGGCCGACTGGCACCTCAACAACCCTGCCGGTCGTCTTAACCGTGTCGCCTTCCTTAATGGACTTCGCGTCGCCAAGGAGCACGGCGCCGACCGTCTCTTCACCAAGGTTCAAGGCCATGCCGGCTACGCCGTTTGGGAACTCCAGAAGTTCAGACGAGAGCGCGCCTGAAAGTCCGTAGACCTGTGCAATGCCATCGCCCACCTCAACAACGGTACCGACGGTGCGCGACTCGGCGCTCCCATCGAACCCTTCAATCTGGGCCTTCAGAATGCTGATGATCTCGTCGGACTTAATTGCCATGATCTTCTCGCTCCTCGCTGCTCTACGCGCTCTGCCGGTTCAGCCGGCGACCGAGAGGATCCGCTCGCGCATTCGCGAGAGCCGCCCCTTAACGCTGCCATCAACAAGTCGATCGCCAACACGGAGCGTTGCTCCGCCGACGAGGCTTGCATCTACTTCGTACGACATCTGAACTGCGTGGCCCGCCATCGTGGCCGCCTCGGTTTCGAATCGCGTGCGCTCCGCGGGGCTCGCCTCAAGGGCGGTGACCACGCGTGCAATGGTGATGCCGTTGCGCGCATTCAGCGCGTCGCGCGTCGCCTCGGCGATTGCCGGGATTGACGCAAGGGTGCGTCGTCGCGCCAACATGCCGACCAACGTGTGAATGTGTGGGCTCACCGTGCCGCCCGCCGCCTTCTCGAGCGCCGCCACACGGCCAGCTGCTGGCGTGCGTGGGTCGTCGAGGATCTGGCGTGCGCCTGGTGCCGCAATCACCGCCGCGAGGTGGTCGAGCTCGTCTGCCTGCGATGCCGCCGACGACGCGTCCTTGGCCAGGCCAAGGAGTGCCGCTGCGTAACGTCGTGCAGAGCCGAGCGGTCGATCCACGATCAGTTCCCCTTCTTGGACTGCTCGTCCAAGAACTCGCCCACGAGGGCGCGCTGGCGATCGCCGTCCATTGAGGAGCCGACCACCTTCGTGGCGGCACCAATAGCGAGATCGGCGACCTCACTGCGGATTGCGGCCAGGGCGCTGACGCGCGCCGCGTCAATCTCCTTGGTGGCGTCGGCTCGCATGCGATCCAACTCCGACTTCAGTGTGGCAACCTGCTCATCGCGAATCTGTGCCGCAGCCTTATCGGCGTTTGCACGGATCTCGTTCGACTCGCGTCGAGCGTCGGCGAGCGCAACGCCCGCCGCCTCTTCAGCGCGACTCTTGGCGATCGTGGCCTCAGCCGCTTCGCGAAGCCCGCGCTCAATGCGCTCACGTCGCTCGTCGAGCATCTTCGTGATCGGGCCGAGCGCAGCTGCACGCAGCACAATAATGAAGAAGCCAAAGTTCGCCGCTGAGACAAGGATCCAGAAGAGGTTGAAGCTCAGCCCGGCGCCTTCGGCTTCGCCAGCGGCGGCCTCAGCAAACGGGATGGCGCCAAGTGCCCCCTGGATCAGGTCGATTGCCTGCATCGTTGGTCAGTCGCCTTACAGAACGAGTGAAAGGATGCCGAGCACGATCGCGAGAACGCCGAGGCCTTCTGCGAATGCGGCACCGATGATGAAGACGCCGCGGATTGCACCTGCTGCCTCTGGGTTGCGACCGATTGCGCTAGCGGCTGCCGCAGTGGCAATGCCTACGCCGAGGGCCGGCCCAATTACGCCGAGGGCTGCGATGCCCGCCTGAAGCTTGTCCATGATTCGTACCTCCTACTGTGTCGCCGCCCGGGCTCGTGCCGTGCGTCCGACGCTCCGTTTCTGCCTGCGGCTAGTGTGCCGCAACTCGCGATTCGGCTCCCGCCGTCGCGCCATCCCCGGCCGCTGCCGGGCTGTGCTCATCGTGCCCCTCCTCGTGATGCCCCTCCATGGCCAGCATGGTGAAGACGAGGACAAGGACGCTGAAGATGATCCCCTGCATGAGGCCCACGAAGAGCTCGAGGCCATACAGGGCAACTGGAATGAAGGCAAGGGTGATCGTGGTCATTACGGTAAGGGCGAGCTCGCCACCGTAGATGTTGCCGAAGAGTCGCATCGCCAAGGTGATCGGCTTCACGATTTCAAGGAAGAACTCCAACACGCCGACGAAGAGGCCGATGGGACCAGTTTTGAGGGTGAAGAACTTTCCAAGGTAGCCACCGATGCCGAGCGCGCGAACGCCCTGGTAGTGGAAGTAGACGAAGGCGACGAGTGCCAAGCCCACGGTGACATTCACGTCGCTCGTTGGCGCGCGGAACTCATACACTCGACCAACGCCTGGAATCAAGCCTGACCAGTTCGAGACAACAATGAAGAGGAAGCAGGCGAGGAAGAAGGTGATGAAGCGCTTCGCACCTGGGCCGCCGATCCCCATCGCGAATGAGGTGAGGCCCTCGATGGCAAACTCCAACACGTTCTGCGCGCCGCTCGGAATCTCCTTGAGTCGTCGTGCTGCAATCGTCAGCGGAATAATCACGACCGCCATCACGACCCAGCTCATGATGATCGAGCCGGTAATGGATGGGTAGAAGTCAAAGAGCGACGCGGCATGGTTTGGATCGCCGCCGAGATCAATCACCGTGTGGGGAACAATCGGTTCCAGCGACCGCTTGATGACGTCGCCAGGGAAGTTGTTCAGTCCGACGCCGCCAAACATGACAATCGCGAATGCGTCAAGAAGGATTACGCCGACCGCGGCAAGAAGAAGGGTGCGCTTCGTTGAGCTCTTCTTCGCCGGAGCGACGCTCATTCAACCCTCCCTTTCAATCGTGCGGCATCGCGTTCGCGCGCCTCACGTTCTCGTTTCACTGCCTTCGCTGCAACATCAAATGCATCAAGGCGGCGCAACGTTCGCTGCACCAGCCGTGCTGCGGCCACCGCGCCAGCGACGAAGCCTCCGACAAATCCAAGGAGCAGGAAGATCGGTCCGCTGTTGAGCTGACCGTCGATCCAGTGTCCGAGGAGTGCTCCACCGAGATTCGCGATGAGGAGGCTGATACCGATCTGCGAGAAGAGGGCTAGATACGCACCCTTGCCGATGTCGGACGTCAGGCCAACAGCCTTTTCGGGAATCTGCGGCGATTCTAGCGGAGGGTCGGCAAACTCGCGTTCGCTTTTTGGGGCTGGGGTGGGGTTGCTCATGCGCGCCGCTCCGCTCGTCGCGAGAGCCAGACGATCGCCCCGCCGAGTACGACAAGGAGCCCAGCGAAGGCGTACAGGGCGGCACTTGCGGTCAGCACAACCGCCCCAACCGAGAGGAGGAGGGTGACGCCGTAGAGGGCGAGGACGGCCCCGCGGTGGCTGAGCCCCGCGTCGATCAGGCGCTGGTGGATGTGGGTCTTGTCGGCACTATATGGAGATCGGCCCGCCAGGAGCCGCCCCACGATGACGAAGAAGGCATCAATGATGGGCACCCCCAGGATGAGCAGCGCGGCGACAACCTTGGCGGTGCCGAGGAGGGAGAGGACCGCGAGGGCGTAGGCGACCGCCAGGATCCCGCTCGTCCCCATATAGATGGAGGCGGGGTAGAAGTTGTGTCGCAGAAAGCCGGCGAGAGCCCCCGCCAAGGCGAAGCAGAGGGCAGCAAGGAGGGGGGTCGCTGGGAGGGCGATCACCCCCAGGGTGACCGCAGCGATCAGGGCGATCCCACCCGAAAGACCATCAAGCCCATCGATGAAGTTCATGGCGTTCTGCATGCCGAGGACCCAGAAAAGGGTGAGGGCGAGCCCAATGGCGTCGGGGATCAATAGGTCACCCACGCCGAATGGATTCGACAGGATTGCGATCCGCACGCCGAACGCGATCGGTACCGACGCAATCACCAGCTGCCCGCTGAGCTGCCAGCGTGCGCGCAAATCGAAGCGATCGTCGGCAAGGCCGATGACGCCAGCGAGCAGGGCGCCGAGCAGCAGCGCGGCGATTCCGGAGATTGGAAGTGGAGTGCCAACAGTAAGGCCGAGTGGTGCCGCAAGGATCGTCACCGCCGCACCAACCAAGAAGAGGGAGAGAGCAACGGCGAAGCCGCCAGCGCGTGGCATCAGGGTTGTGTTGATGCGCCGCTCGTTTGGCGCATCGGCAATGTTTAGAGAGAGGGCAACCTGTCGCGCAACCCTCGTGCCAACCAGTGCGACAAGTGCAGCGAGCAGTGCGATCGCGAAATAGAGCGGAGCGTTTTCCATTAGCTCTCGCGTGCCGCTAGCTCCGCAGCATCGTTACCGGGCACTGGGAATTTCTGTGCCAGCCTCACCACTTCACCGCGGATCTGCTCAAGCTTGGTCGCATCCTCGCGCGCCGCGATCGCCTCAACAGACCACTGTGCGATCTGTTCCATCTCTGCAAGTCCCATGCCACGCGTGGTTGCAGCCGGCGTACCGTAGCGAACGCCGCTCGTCACCATCGGCGAGCGCGTCTCACCTGGAATGCTGTTCTTGTTGATCGTCACGCCTACCGCTTCCAACGCAGCCGTAGCCTCCTTGCCCGTCACGCCAAGCGGCGTCACGTCGCACAAGATCAGGTGGATGTCAGTACCGCCGGTGATCACACCGAATCCGCGTGCGGCGAGCGCTGCGGACAGCGCCTTCGCGTTGTCGAGTGTGCGCTGCATATACGCACGGAATTCAGGCTGCAACGCCAACTTATAGGCGACCGCCTTTGCGGCGATCACGTGCATGAGCGGCCCGCCCTGATTCCCTGGGAAAACTGCCCTGTCGATTGCAGCCGCTTCGTCTGCTCGCGCAAAGATCATGCCGCCGCGCGGTCCGCGCAGCGTCTTGTGCGTGGTGGTGGTGACGTAATCCGCATGCGGGAATGGGCTCGGGTGCAGACCTGCCGCAACGACTCCTGAGATGTGCGCCATGTCAACCATGAGCTTTGCGCCCGCTGCATGTGCAATCGCCGCAAACTTTTCAAAATCAAGGACACGCGGGTATGCCGATGCGCCAGCGATGACGACCTTCGGCTTCGCCTCATCAACGGCGCGCTGTACCGCATCCCAATCAACAAGCCCATCATCGGCTCGAACGCCGTAGAAGGTTGGCTTGAACCACTTCCCTGAAATGTTGACCGATGCACCGTGGGAGAGGTGTCCGCCCTGGTCGAGGCTCATGGCAACGAATGAGTCGCCCGGTGACATCGATGCGGTGAATGTTGCAATGTTGGCAGAGGCACCAGAGTGCGGCTGCACGTTGACATGCTCGCTGCCAACAAAGAGTTCCAGCGCGCGACTGCGCGCAAGGTTCTCCGCCTCGTCGACAAATTCACAACCGGCGTAGTAGCGCTTCCCCGGAAGGCCCTCGGCATACTTGTTGGTAAGGATGGAGCCCTGCGCTTCGCGCACTGCGGCGTAGGTGTAGTTCTCGGAGGCGATCAGCTCAATGTGGTCGCGCTGACGCACCGCCTCTTTCACAAAGATGGCGTCGAGCTCAGGGTCAACCTTGCGAAGGCTCAGGTTCATCAACGGATCGTGTTCAGCGTTGCTCATGGTTCCCTCCCTCTCCTCTGTTCCACTACGGGTGCGTGACCCCTATTCTCCCGCTGATCCGAGGATCAGGCGTTCAATCATGCGCGCTGCGCCGTCCTCTTCGCAGCGGGGTGCCTCATATTGCGCCACGGCCCGCACCGGGCCGGGTGCCCCAGCCATCGCCACCCCGTGCCCAGCGACGTCGAGCATCTCTAGGTCGTTGTACTGATCGCCGATGGCCATCACCTGGCCAAGGGGGATTTTGAGGCGTCGGGCGAGCCAGCGGAGGGCGGTTCCCTTATTGACCCCGGGGGCGGTGAACTCCAGGTATTCGGGGTGGCTGATGGTCACATCGAGCTCTCCGGCAAAGGTGGCCCGAGCGCGATTCAGTATCCCGTCGACGTGCCCTTCGGGGGCGTGGGCGACCACCTTGGAGAGGTACAGCTTGCGCTCGGTGAGGTAGCCAATAAGGTCTGGCACCGTGCCGAGGCGTTTCAGGGCATTCCCCTTAAGCCAAGCCTCGTACTGGCGCACATGGGGATCTCGAACATCAAAGCGCAGGTCATCGCGAATCACGGCGTGGCCCCAGAGGTTGTTCTCACGGCACCATTCGACCGCCTTGGCCCCGAGGTGGGCGG
This sequence comes from Candidatus Limnocylindrus sp., assembly GCF_040397215.1. NCBI lineage: Bacteria > Bacillati > Chloroflexota > Candidatus Limnocylindria > Candidatus Limnocylindrales > Candidatus Limnocylindraceae > Candidatus Limnocylindrus > Candidatus Limnocylindrus sp. The sequence continues at coordinate 3,572 of NZ_JBBAWK010000008.1, read as the reverse complement.
GGAATGGGAAGTGCCGGATCATGCGCCCTGAACCAGCCTCGCCCTTCGCCGGAATCTCGCGCGCGATCGCCCCCTGCATGCCGATCAGCGGACCGTCGAGACCAATCTGATGCGCGTACTCAATGATCGACGGCACATTGCGCCCCGACGAGATGGTGGCGATCACCCCCTTTGCGCGCGCCGCGCGAATCGCATCGATGGTGCGCTCGGCAATCACGCCGTCGTGTGGCAGCAGCGTGCCATCGAGATCCATAACGAGGAGTCGGATTGGGAACGCAGGTTTCACCGCCATGACGCCTTACCCGCTCCGACGAATTTCGGCCATGCGGTCGCGACCCGAGAGGTCGCCACGAATCGCCACGCGCCAACCGATGCCGAGGCCATCGGCGAGTCGCGCAACGTCGTCACCCTGACCGTCACCGAATTCAAGGAGCGCAGCGCCACCTGGGCGCAGCAGGCGCGGCACCTCGGCGATAAGTCGGCGAATGAGCTCTAGCCCATCGCCACCGCCATCGAGTGCGAGGCGCGGCTCTGCGGCAATGCTGAGGCGCGCCAGGTCGCGTGGCGCAAGGTCGCGAATGCTGGCGGCGGCCTTCGCCGCATCAACATCCGCGGTTGGCACATACGGCAGGTTCGCGATCAGGAGATCGAGATGCGCTGGATCGCCCGGCGCGCGCGCGGCGAGGAGTGGCTCGGCGAGATCGCCCTGCATGAAGGTGATGCGCGACGCAACGCCACAACGCAACGCATTCGCGCGCGCCACCATCAACGCATCACCAGAGATGTCGGTGGCAATGAGGCGAAGGGGCACCGGTGACTCGTCGGCGAGCGCCACGGCGAGTGCGCCGCTCCCTGTGCCGATCTCGGCGGCGTTGAGTGGATGTGGCGCACGACCGAGCGCGCGGTCGGCGGCAACGCGGTCGGTGAGGAAGGCGAGTGCCGTCTCAATGATCAGTTCGCTCTCTGGTCGCGGGTCCAGCACGTCTGGTGTGACGAGCAGCTCTAGCCTGCGGAATCCACGACGCCCAGTGAGGTGACTGATCGGTCGACCTGTCGCGCGTTCCTGCACAAGCGCGGCGAGCGCAGCTAGCGCGTCGCCGGCAAGTAGCGCGCTGCGCGCGATGCGCAACGCATCGGCGAGTTGTGGATGTCGATCGTTCAGCGGCTCCGGCTCTGGGAGTTCGATGAGCATCGGTAGCGGGAGTGGGAACCCTGCAGCAACGGCGGTGCGCAGCGTGGTGACTCGAGTACCGAGCACCGCTGCGAGCAGCGTCTCGGCGTCAAGACGCGGTGTTGGGCTTCCCGCCGCCTCAAGCTGCAGCGTTGCGTCTCGCAGCAGTGCGGGGCCATCAGCTTCACGCTCTACGACCGGTCGACTGGCGACCTGCTCTTCGCTCATCATTCCGCCAGTCGTGCCGCCTGCTCAGCGGCGGCGAGTGCTTCATGGAATGGGGCGAGGTCGCCACCGAGAATGCCGGGCACATCAAACTTGTCGAAGCCGATGCGGTGATCGGTGACCCGATTCTGTGGCCCGTTATACGTACGAATCTTCTCGCTACGATCACCACTGCCGATCAGCGCCTTACGCGCCTTGGAGTCGGCGGCGCGCTTGCGCTCCTCTTCCGCGGCGATGATGCGGCTACGCAGAATCGCCATCCCCTTCTCTTTGTTGCGCAGTTGGCTGCGCTCGTCCTGCATCTCAACCACGATGCCGCTTGGAATGTGCGTGATGCGCACCGCAGAGTCGGTGGTGTTCACCCCTTGTCCGCCGTTCCCCGATGCGCGCTTCACGTCGATGCGAATATCGTTTTCAGGAATTACCAAGTCAACAGCGGTCACGACTGGAAGCACCACGACCGTGGCGGTGCTGGTGTGAATACGTCCGGCCGACTCCGTTGCGGGAACGCGTTGAATGCGATGCACGCCTGACTCCCACTTGAAGGCGGCCCATGCGCCATCGCCAGAGACCTCCATCACCCCTTCGCGAATCCCGCCAACGCCTGTTTCGCTGATGGCGTCGACCTCGCTCTTCCACCCCTGGCGTTCGGCGTAGCGTAGGTAGGCGCGGAAGAGCTCACCGGCGAAAATGCCGGCCTCGTCACCGCCAGCGCCAGGACGCACTTCGATCAGTAGGTCTCGGCCGTCGTTCGGATCAGGCTCAAGGAGCAGGCCTGGAAGGCTCTCAAGGATGTCGCGTTCGATCGCCTCAGCCTCGGCGCGGTCGGTGGCGGCGAGCTCACGCATCTCCGCGTCGGCCCCTGGATCCGCCTCAAGGGAGCGTGAATCGGTCACGCGCAGGCGTGCAGCGGTGAGGGCCTCGCCCGCCTCAGCGAGCGGTGCGGTGCGCGACAACTCGCGCCCAATGCGCGCAAGGGCGGTGTGATCGGCGAGCACCTCAGGGAGCGTCAGCTGCGCCTCAAGCTCAGCACGCGCCTTAAGCGCCGCTGCGAGTCGTGCGTTGAGCTGTGCAACGTCAGCCATCAGCGCACCGTAAGCGGCTGCAGCGCGCGGGAAGTTGGTCGCTCGGAACCGCTCGGCACCACGCCACCCTCCGCTTCAATCGCCGCTGTCAGTGCAACGATCGCAATGTCGTGCATGCCGTCATCAGGTTTTCGCGTGGTGATGCGCTGTACGGCAATCCCTGGGGCCGCCAGTGTCCGCGCGATCACGTTTGTTCGATAGCGACCTAGGAGGCGCAGAATTTCATATGCGAGTCCAGCCACCAGTGGAATGCCAGCAATTCGGCTGATCACCGTTGGGATCGGATCGAGTCGACCAACCAGCGAGAAGCTGACGATGCTCACCAGAATGACGACAACAAGGAACTCGGTGCCGCAGCGTGGGTGCGCTGTTGGCCAGCGCGAGAGCGCTTCGCGCGTGAGCGGCTCACCGTTTTCAAGCGCGTGGATCGCGCGATGCTCTGCGCCGTGATAGCGATAGGTGCGATCAACATCACTGCTACGTCCAACCGCTGCGAGGTATCCGAGTAAGATTCCCACCTGCAAGAGTCCATCAATCGCGCGTTCCACGAGCAGCTCTGTGAGGCCAAGTGCGTGCACGATGGCTGACGCGGCAATTGCAGGAAGCACATTGAAGATCGCAACCGCAATCAGAAGCGTGACTGCGAGCGTTGCAATCATTGAGCCAGTACCGCCGGTGGATTGCTCCTCATCACCCGCCGAAACGTCGGCGCTGCGCAGAAGCCAGCGGCTGCCAAGTGCAAGTGTCTCCCAGAGAACAACGGCGCCACGCAAAATTGGGATGCGTGTGAGGCGTCGACGAATCGGTCCGGTGGCGATCGGCTCTGACGTCACCGCGATGCCGCCATCAACGGTGCGTAGTGCAACGCCAATGTGTGATGGTCCTCGCATCAGAATGCCATCAATCAGCGCCTGGCCGCCATACGCTGCGCCGCTCGTTGGGCGCGCACTCAGAGATACGACGTGGAGCCCTCGTGCAACATCTGCGAAGCGATCCTGCGCGAATCGCGCAGCGACGCCGAGTCGGCGCCGCATGTGGATCAGCGCGAGCGACCGAGGCGCTTCTGGAAGCGCTCGACCTGACCGGCCGTG
>NZ_JBBAWK010000007.1:0-47773 GCF_040397215.1 Candidatus Limnocylindrus sp. | reverse complement strand
TCGTTCTCAAGGAAGGCGCGCAGGTCAGGGATGCCGTGTCGCAACATCGCGATGCGCTCAACGCCGAGGCCGAAGGCAAAACCCTGATGAGTTTCTGGATCGATGCCGCCATTCTCCAAGACAATGGGGTGCACCATGCCAGCGCCAAGAATTGTCATCCAACCGTCTTTGCTGCCTGGCCACGAGACGTCAACGGCGACAGATGGCTCGGTGAATGGGTAATACCCTGGTCGGAACCTTGTGCGAGCGGCAGAACCGAAGAGACCCTTCGCCAACTCATCAAGGATTCCCTTCAAGTCGGCGAGTGTCGCGCTGCGATCAACAAGGAGTCCCTCCACCTGATGGAACTCAAATCCATGGCTCGCATCGACCGCCTCGTAGCGGAAGCAGCGCCCCGGAAGAATGACGCGAATCGGCGGGCCACCAGCCTGCATCGTGCGGATCTGTCCCGGCGACGTATGTGTGCGCAGTAGTCGTCCTGGCTCCTGCAGGTAGAGGGTGTCCCAAAGATCGCGCGACGGGTGATCCTCTGGAATGTTCAGCAACTGGAAGTTCGTGACATCGTCCTCAATCTCTTGCCCTTCGGAAACGACAAAGCCGAACGAGGCCATGATCTCGGCGATCGCCGCGATCGTCTCAGGGATTGGATGCAGTGAGCCGATGCGCGGGGCTGGGCCAGGTGTCGTCGCATCGACGCGCTCCCGCTCAATACGCTCCAGAAGCTCACCAGCCGAGAGCGCAACGCGTCGGGCCGTGACAGATGCATCAATCGCGGCGCGCACCTCATTGGCAACGACGCCGATCTTTGGGCGATCGTCGGCCGGAAGGGCGCCGATGCCACGCAGGATCTCGGTGATCGCACCACGCTTCCCTAGGAGCGATGAGCCAAGCTCATCGAGATCAGCGGTCGAAGCGGCGGCGGCAATTCGCGTTTCGGCGTCAGCCTGCAGAGTGCGGAGTTGTTGATCGAGAGCTGCGAGGTCCACTACCGCGGACCGGACAGACTAGGCGCGCTTCGCTGCGACCGCGACCGCCGTGAATGCCGCGGCATCGCGAACAGCGAGGTCGGCCAACATCTTGCGGTCAATCGCAATGTTGTTGCGCTTGAGGCCGGCGATGAACTGCGAATAGGAGATGCCGTTGAGGCGTGCGGCCGCGTTGACGCGGTGGATCCACAACTCACGCATCTGGCGCTTGCGCTGCTGTCGGTCTCGGGTTGCGTAGGCAAGGGCGTGAAGCAGGGCCTCGCGCGCCGGACGAATGAGCTTGTGGCGTGACCCACGTCGCCCCTCGGCAGCCTGAAGGAGGCGCTTATGGCGCTTGTGACCGGCAACTCCGCGCTTAACTCGTGCCATCTTCTACTCCTCTCGTTGTCGCTCAGCCGCCGTACGGCAGCAGGCGGGAAATCTGATTCTTGTGGGTGGTGCCGAGGACGGCCTTCCCCGCGTAGCGGCGGATGCGTCGGGACGACTTGATTTCAAGGTGGTGGCCACGCCACGACTTCACGCGGATCGGCTTCCCTGAGCCCGTGAACCCGATGCGCTTCTGCGCGCCCTTGTGTGTCTTCATCTTTGGCATAGTTACTCCCCTTCAAGGGCTGGTACGGCCGGCTCATCGGTGCCGGGTGCCGGGGCCGTCTGACCCTTCTGTCGGGGTAATGCTACCAGTTGGATGGAGAGGAAGCGTCCCTCGAGGAGTGAGGGGCGCTCGAGCTGGGCCACATCGGCCAATCCCTTCACAACCCGGTCCAAAATGGCCCGCCCAATCTCAGGGTGGGTCATCTCACGGCCACGGAACTTGACCGAGAATTTCACCCGGTCGCCCCCCGAGAGGAACTTATGAGCCTGGCGGATCTTGGTCTGCAGGTCGGCATCCCCGATCTTGGGGGTGCAGCGAAGCTCCTTCAGGTCGGCAACCTTCTGACGCTTGCGGGCGTCCTGCTCCTTCTTCTGGGCCTCGTACTTGAACTTGCCGTAGTCGAGGTATTTGCAGACAGGGGGGGCCGAGGTTGGGGCGATCTCTACGAGGTCAAGGCCGCGCTCCTGTGCCTGTCGCAGGGCTTCGGGGGTAGCGAGAACGCCAAGCTGGTTCCCCTCTTCATCCAGAACGCGCACCTGCGGGACGCGAATCTGGGTATTGATGCGTAGATCCTTAATCGGTCAGACCCTCACGATCATCAGCCTTGGACCCGAGGACAGAGTCCTTGCGGGGGTAGCGAGCGTAGCACCCTCACGCGGTGCGAGCGGCCGCGCGCGCCGCGAGGGTGGCTGCGAGAGCCTCCCAGCTGGTTGCAGGCTCCTGGGTGCCATCACGCCAACGTGGCGCGGCCCCACCAGCCTCAATCTCCTTATCGCCCACGACGAGCATCAGCGGCACCTTCTGCTCCTGGGCCAAACGGATCTTGTTCTGCATGCGGTTCGACGAGTCATCGATGCTGACGCGAATGCCAGCGGCGCGCAGCACTGCGGCACCTGCCGCAACGAATTCAAGGTGACGGTCAGCAATCGGGATGATGACGACCTGCTCAGGAGCCAGCCAGAACGGGAAGGCGCCAGCGTAGTGTTCCACCAGGATGCCGATGAAGCGCTCTAGTGAGCCGTAGATCGCGCGGTGAATGGCGATCGGGCGGACGCGCTCCCCCGCCTCATCGGTATACGTAAGATCGAATCGCTCCGGGAGCATCACAAGGTCAACCTGCACGGTTGCCGTCTGCCACTCGCGTCCAAGCGCGTCGCGCACGATGATGTCGATCTTTGGCGCATAGAAGGCACCGTCACCAGGCTTGAGCTGCCATTTAGCGCCAGAGTCGCGCAGCGCCTTTTCGATCATCGACTCCGCCTTCTCCCAGAGCTTGGGGTCGCCAAGTGCCTTTGCAGGCTTGGTTGAGAAGACAAACTCCACTGGGAGATCGAACCAGGCATACACCTCACGAACCTCTTCTAACAGCGCTGCGACTTCAGATTCAATCTGGTCTGGGCGTACGTAGATGTGGCCATCATCTTGGATGAAGTGCCGCACCCGGGTGAGTCCGCTCAGTGTTCCCGACAGTTCGTTGCGATGCAGTCGACCGTATTCAGAGAGTCGCAATGGCAGATCACGGTAGCTGCGCGTGCGCGTGCGATAGATCACGGTGCTCTCGGGGCAGTTCATCGGCTTGAGGCTGAACTCTTCACCCTCGGATTCGATGATGAACATGTTCTCGCGATAGAGATCCCAGTGGCCCGACTGCTCCCAGAGGTGCTTGCTGACGACGATCGGCGTAGAGATCTCCTGATAGCCGCGGCGATCCTGCATCTCACGCATCGCACCTTCCAGCGTGCGCCAGAGTCGTTGCCCCTTCGGGTGCCAGAAGGCACTCCCGGGCGAGACGTCGTGGAACGAGAAGAGGTCGAGTGCTACGCCGAGCTTGCGATGGTCGCGCTTGCGGGCCTCGTCACGGCGCCACAGGTACTGGTCAATCTGCTCTTGCGTCTCCCACGCGGTGCCATAGATGCGCTGCAGCATCGGTCGATCACTCTTCCCGCGCCAATATGCTCCAGCAATCGAGAGCAACTTGAACGGACCGATCTTCCCCGTGCTCTCAACGTGCGGACCGCGGCAGAGGTCTTGGAATTCGCCGTGCTGATAGGTCGTGACGCTCGGGGCAGGCTTCCCCTCCGCTGCGGCGGCCTTCGCGAGGTCGTCCATGATCTCAATCTTGAAGGGTTGATCCCCGCGCACCAGTGCGGCACGCTCATCGTCGAAGGTGTGCTCGGCGAGCGTGAACCTATGGTTCGCGGCGATGCTCTTCGACATCTCGGCCTCAATGGCGGCCAGATCGTCGGGGTTGAGGGCGCGCTCTAGTAGGAAGTCGTAGTAGAAACCATCGGTGATCGCTGGGCCGATGCCGAGCTTTGCGCCGGGGAAGAGGCGCGCGACCGCTTCGGCCATGACGTGAGCGGCGGAGTGCCGCATGCGGCTGAGATTGTCGCTCGCGCCGGCATCGAGAAGCTCCTCGGCAGAGCCGCGCGCGGGGGCTTCAAGGATCTCGTCGATCTCGACGATCTCTGCTGCCGCTGCCTCGTCTGCCATCCCTTGGACCCCTCTCCACGCCATTACGTTCTGGTGGGCGGTACAGGACTCGAACCTGTGACCTCAGCCATGTCAAGGCTGCGCTCTAACCAACTGAGCTAACCGCCCAAGGAGCCAGAGAATAGCCGATACACTCCCCCGCATGATCGACCGAGCGAACCGAGCGACCCCAACCCCACTGATCGTCTGCGTGGGCGACCTGATCGACGAGATCGCCGTGCGGCTTGTCGCACCCTGGCGGCGCGGCTCCGACGCCGCCGCCCAGATCACGCGACGGCGTGGTGGGAGTGCCGCCAACGTCGCGGTGGCGGCGGTGGCCGCTGGGGGCTCAGCGCGCTTCATAGGCGCTGTCGGTGACGACGCCACCGCCGAGGCTCTTGAGACGGCCCTCCGGCGAACTGGGGTGGAGCCGCTCCTGCAGCGCGGTGGCCGTAGCGCCAGCATCGTGGTGGTGGTTGAACCAGATGGTGAGCGGACCATGCTCCCCGACCGCGCCGCCGCCCTCTCCCTACGTGACCCGGGCCCTGCGGCCCTGACCGGCGGATCGTGGCTCCACGCCCCCGCCTACTCGCTTCTCGGCGAGCCACTCGGCGAGACCACACGTCGACTCTTCGCCCACGCACGTGACGCGGGGATCCCCACATCGCTCGATGCCTCCTCGGTTGGTGCCCTGAGCGCCTGGGGTCCCGAGGAGAGTCGTCGTCGCTTTGCCGAACTGGCCCCCACCCTTTTGTTTGCCAACGAAGAGGAGTGTGCCTATCTCGATCTACTTAATCGCCCACTCCCAGGGTCCATCCTCATCGCGAAACATGGTGCAGGGATCGCTGAGGTGCGCTCACCAGAGGGTGAGCACGTTGCCGCACTCCCCGCGCATCCACTCCCGCCGGGGATCGACAGCACGGGTGCAGGTGACGCATTCGCCGGCGGCCTCCTCGTTGCGCGAGCACGCGGCGAATCATGGGAGGATGCGCTTGCCGCTGGACACACAGCTGCGGCGGGTCATCTGCAGCGACAGGCGACCGAGAGCGAGCAGAGGGAGGCTTCGTGAACATTCGCCAGTCTGCCGAAGTAGCCGCTGCACTCGCCTCTGGTATGCCCGTCGTCGCCCTCGAGTCCACCATCACATCAAAGATGGGCCTCCCCGCCCCCTACAACCGCGAGTGTTTTAATCGAGTCAATGCGGCGATTCGCGCGGCTGGTGCAATCCCCGCCGTCACCGCCGTGATCGATGGCGAACTCTGGGCGGGCATCGAGCCACACCATGAAGCGCTCGTCCTCGCCGCCGACGAGAAGCTCGCCGAGCGCGATCTACCTGTTGCAATCGCGGCGAAGCGCACTGGCGTCACCACGGTCTCCGCAACGGTCACGATCGCTGGGCTCGCCGGCATTCGTGTCTTTGCAACTGGTGGCATCGGCGGTGTACATCGCGGCGCCGAGCTGAGCTTTGATGTGTCGTCGGATCTCGGTGCGATGTCGCGACATCCAGTCATCGTGGTGAGTGCCGGCGCAAAGGCATTCCTCGATCTACCGAAGACACTTGAGGTGCTAGAGACGCTGAGTGTTCCCGTGATCGGCTACCAGACGAGCACCTTCCCCGCCTTCTGGAGTCGCAGCAGTGGCCTTGCACTCAGCCATCGTGTTGAGAGTGCCAGAGAGATTGCCGCGATTGCGAAGGCGAATGCCGCGCTCGGTTGGCGTGGCGGCATACTGGTAGCAAACCCGATCCCGCTCGAAGCAGAGATCCCCGCAGCAGAGATCGCCGATGCGATTGCCGCTGGGCTCGCTGAGGCTGAGCGAGCTGGAGCAACCGGCCCGAAGGCCACGCCAAAGATATTGGCGGCGATCGCCGCGGCTACAGATTCGCGATCAATCCCCGCCAACCTCGCACTGGCGGAGTCCAACGCCCGTCTCGCGGGAGAGATCGCCGAGGCCCTACTGCGCGGTTAGCGAGCGCCGAACGTTAGGCGCGTGCCGTTCGCTTTGGTCCACGCACGCTTGAGGCAACTGCGACGAGGGCAATGACGACACCAACGCCCAGCAGGGTATTGGTTGCCCCAACAGCATCGGCGATCGGACCCACAGCGATGATCGGCACAAAGCTACCGAGGCTGACGAGCATGTTCAAGACGCCGAATACTCGTCCGCGCACCTCCTCTGGCAGCTCCTCTTGGAGCGCAGTTTGTGACGGAATCGCCACGAGCCCATATGAGACGCCGGCGAAATAGGCAACAAAGATCACCATCGCCAGCGTCGAAGCACCTGCATCGAGCGGCAGATCGCCCAAGAGCTGCGCACCATCAGAAATCGCGAGGCTGATCGGCACCGCTAGGGCAAGGAGCGCGAGGCCCGAACCGACGCCAATGAGCCCACCCTCGATCAGGCGGCGGCGTGAAAGGTTGGCACCCCAACTGTTGAGCGCCAGGATACCGGTCACAACACCGAGGCCAATGGGCAAGACAATCAACCAGAAATCGCGCGCATCAAGGCCAAGGGCGTCATGCACGTAGTCGGGGCCAAGAACCCCCATCACCCCGACGACGCTAGCAGCGATTGAGAGGTAGGCCAACGACCAGAGCACTGAGCTGTGTCCCCAGATAAACCGCAGGCCCTCGACCAGTTCGCTCGTCGTAGTGCGGGTGGCACGCGTCGTGTTGGAGCGCAGGTTGCCCTCAATCTTCAATGGTGGTGAGGCTGGGAGCCCAAAGCAGAGAAGTCCCGCGAGGAGGAAGAGCGCCGCAACTAGAATGATCGCCGCCTCCGGACCCGCGATTCGCACAACCGCAGGCCCCAGCAGCGCAAATCCCAAGGCGAATGCTGCATTTAGGGTGAAGGTGAAAAGCCCATTCGCTGAGGTGAGCTGCTCGCGGCGAACGAGAAGCGGGATCATGGCGAGCTCAGCGGGTGCGAAGAGGGTCGTCATGATGCTCGCCAAAATGTTCAGTAAGAGAACGATGCCCAGTGTATCGACACTGCCAAGCATCAGGAAGAATGCGCCGGCACGGGTCAGGTTGGCGATGATGAGGACCAGCCGCTTATCGAGTCGGTCGACCCAAACGCCAGCAATGGGCGAGAGAAGTACGGCTGGAACAAGGAAGCTTAGAAAGAGTGCACTGAGCGTTGAGGTGGAGCCACTTCGCTCGGCAACGAGCACCGTAAGCCCGTAGAGCACGACGTTGCCACCAATCTGGGTGAAGAGCTGGGCGATCCAAAGACGCAAGAACGCGCCATTACGCAGCACCCCAACATCGGGCGGCTGCTGGAAGTCAGGGATCTCTTTCTGCATCCGTGACGCTTCGCCCATCGTGACCTCCTCGCCTGTTCCCCTGCTCGCCTCGTGGTGCCCCCGGCCGGAATCGAACCGACGACGCCCGCCTTAGGACGGCGGCGCTCTATCCACTGAGCTACAGGGGCCCCCTGTAGGGTATCTGAACGCGGCGTGGGAGAATACCCGCATGGAGCAGCCCCTGATCACGCTCTACGGTCGCCCAGAGTGCGAACTCTGCGAGAGAACAGAGGAGATCGTGCGCACACTCATCGCCGAGGGGAGCTCGCACCTCACGCTCAGCGTGGTGAACATCGAGGAGGACCCAGCGATGCATTCGCGGCTATTTGAGCAGATCCCTGCACTTGAGGTTGCGGGGAAGCTTTTGCCGCTCGCCGTCAGCCCGATGCAGATCTCCGCATTTGTCCGAAATGCCGTAGGCCAGGCCGATGGAAAGCGTTAACGCCCTCACCGCACTCCTCGCGGGCGCGCTGAGTTTCCTCTCGCCCTGTGTCCTCCCAATCGTCCCCGCCTATCTCGGTCGACTCGCCGCGCTGAGCCCCGGCACCTCACGCATGCGTCACGCCCTCCTCTTCGCCGCTGGCTTTAGCGCGATCTTCATTGCCCTCGGCATTAGCGCCGGCTACGTTGGTGGCGCTGCTGGGCGGCTCTTGCCGATCCTGCAAATTCCAGTCGGCGTTGCGGTGACGGTTGGTGGCCTTCACCTTGCTGGCATCTTGCGCATTCCACAGCTCGACCGCATGCGCGCGCCCACGCCGATTCTGCGTGGTGGTTACCTTGGCAGCCTCCTGCTCGGTGCCGCCTTCGCGATCGCCTGGACACCCTGCATCGGTGTCGTCCTTGGTGCGATCCTCGGCATCGCAGCCGCCGGAAGCAACCCTGCTGGCGCGGCGCTGCTGCTGGCGCTCTACAGCCTAGGCCTCGCACTCCCCTTCTTGGTTCTCGCAGCCGTTGCGGACCGCAGCCCTGCAACGCTGCAACGACTCATGAGCCGGCTCCGTGGCGGTACCCGCGCCGCTGGGATCGTTGGCGGACTTCTCGTCGCAAGCATTGGGGTGCTGATCGCGACTGGCGGCCTCACAATGCTTTCACGACTCCTCCCAGGGCTCCCTGGCCTATGATCGGGCCATTTTCGCGCCGAAGCATCGGCGGTATCGGAGCAGCGGCGGCGCTGCTCGCGCTCCTGCTCCTGTTGTCGCGAACGAATATCCCAACGGGAACTGCCACACCGAGCGACCTCTACATCGTCGATCCGAGCGCCACGGGGATTGAGGTTGGTGCAACGTTCACGATCCCTGCAGGGCAACCCCTTGCTGGTGGAGGTGTCTTTGCGGATGCGCAGGTGGCGCTTCCCGCCCCACGCCTGGTGATCGTTGACCTCTTTGCCACCTGGTGCCCGCCCTGCCAGCAGGAGACACCAGTGCTGCGCTCGCTCGCTGCCACATACCGCGACCGCGGCCTGCAGGTCATCGGCATCTCGGTCGGCGAGCTCTCGTCCACCGTTGCGGCGTATGCCGAGCGCTACCAGCTCGGCTACCTGCTGCTGGTCGACGTCAACAGTGAACTCTTTCGCGCCGCTGGCGCTGGTGGCATTCCAACGAAACTGATTCTCGACGCCGATGGGCGTGTCCTACGCGTGGTTACAGGTCCACTCACGCGCGAAGCGGCAGCCGCACTGGTCGAGGAGCTGCTCCCTACTCGCTGACGAAACGGAAGCGATCGCGGTCAGCCACGATCCGGCCAACTGGTGCCTGCACCTCGTGACTCATGACGACCAGCCACTCGCCCGCCGCCGCCTCAGCAAAGATGGAAGACTTCGCGTCGACGGAGACCCACGCCTCGTCGTCGTACGCCGTTACCCATCGCGGGTTCGCCTGCCAGGGGCGCATGAAAAGATCACCCAAAAAGAGGAGCGTGCGCTCACGACCGCGCACGATGGTGGCCTGGGAGCCTGGCGTGTGCCCGCCAAGCCGACGCAGGGTGATCGTTGGAGTCAACTCCAGCGTGCCGTCAAATGAGCGGGGTGCCGTAGCGCCAAAGAGGCGCGTGAGGCCGGGGACGTCATAGGCGGCGCGGGCACGCAGTGAGCCGCTCGCCACAGCTGCGATCTCACGATCGGGGGCGACGATCTGGGCCTTGGGAAACGCAGCGTCGCCGTGCTGGTCAACGAGCCCGCCGGCATGATCGCGGTGCAGGTGGCTCGGCACAATGTTGGCGATGCGTTCCACATCAATCCCGGCGCCGGTCAGCGCTTCGCGGGCAGAGCGCGAATCCGTATCTGCGTTGCTGACTTGCGTTCCTGCAGGCACCGCGCCAGTCTCTAGAAGCACCCCGCCACTAGCATCGCTGATGTGCAAGATGTTGAGCGCCTGCAAGAGGCGAGATCGTGCATCGAGTTCGTCCGCAACCATCGGCGCCCAGATCTCCTGGGGGACTGGGCCGAAGATCGCCCCTGCATCGCTCCAGAAGGTTCCGATGCGGAGCAGGTCAACCGTGATCCCCCCGAGATCGATGCTGCGATGTTCAGTCACGAGGCTTGGTGATCCTCGCTCCGTCATTTGCCTGCTGTTCCGCATCGAATCCAACGTGCGCTGCAGACGCCGTTGGCTCCGTTTGGCCCTGATAGCGGCTGCGCAACTCACTACTCCCATACGGCCGCTCAACCTCGGACGACATGCGGTGGAACGAGATCTGGCCGATACGCATCCCTGGGTAGAGCGCAATTGGGAGACGGGCAACGTTGCCGAGCTCCAACGTGAGGTTACCCACCCAACCTGGATCAACGTATCCAGCTGTGGAATGAATCAGCAGCCCGAGTCGTCCGAGTGACGACTTCCCATCCAGTCGTCCGAGCAGCGAGTTCCCCAACGAAATTTTCTCGCGGGTTTGACCGAGCACGAACTCCCCTGGATGCAACATGAACTGAACGCCATCAGCGACGCGCTCAATTTCGGTGAGGTCCGGCTGCTCTACGCGCGGATCAATGAAGCCATACCGATTATTGCGAAAGACGCGGAACGTGCCGTCGAGGTGGAGGTCAACCGAAGCCGGCTGCACATCTACTGCGTCAAACGGTGTAATCGCGATTTCGCCCGCTGCGATCGCTATTAGGATGTCGCGGTCGGAGAGAACGCTCATGCCTCGGCCTCCACGGCGCGAACTCGACGCTTCCCCTTCCCAGCGCCCTTCTCGGTGAGCAGCTCGTCTACTTCCCGCTTGAGCGTTTCGAGGTCTTCAAACGACTGGTAGACGCTCGCAAATCGGATGTAGGCGATCTGATCAATCTCGCGAAGCGCCGCCATCGTCAACGCACCAATGCGCGCAGAGGAGAGCTCTGTTGCGCCGCTGGCTCGAATCTGTGCCTCAATCGCCTCAACGGCACGCTCGGGGGCGTCGACTGGCACGGGGCGACGTGTGAGTGCGCGGCGGAGCCCTTCGAGGAGCTTCTGGGAGTCGTACTCCTGACGTTCGCCAGAGCGCTTGATGACGTAGAGCTTGGCAAGTTCGGCACGTTCGTAGGTGGTGACCCGTGTGCCACAGATGCGACAGGCGCGACGGCGACGAATGACGGAGCCGTCATCAAGGTCGCGCGAATCAACAACGCGCGTATCGGGCTCCTTACACGATGGGCAACGCACCCTCGCTCCTCCTCACCTTCGCGCAGCTATGCGCGGAACCACCGCAGGTTGCGGTCACGGGAAGAGTCTACACACGATCTTGTGTGCGAAGCCGCGTGGCAAGGGCTAGGAGCGGTCGCGCTCTCCGATCGCGTCAACCGCGTGCTCAAGCACGGGAAGCAGGATTGCCAGCCCGTCGCGCACCGCACCACTCCCGCCGGGGAGGTTCACGATCAGCGTTCCCTTCGCTACGCCGGCAAGGCCGCGGGAGAGGATCGCAGCAGGCGTCTGGGAGCGCCCCAGCATGCGAATCGCATCAGGGATCCCTGGAATCACCCGCTCCAGAAGCGGCGCGGTTGCGTCTGGGGTCACATCGCGCGAGCTCAGCCCCGTTCCGCCAGCGGTCAAGATCACGTCGACGGTGCCGATGTGCTGCTCAAGAACTGCGCGGATAGCATCAATCTCGTCGGGGGCCTGTGCTCGCTGCACCTCCCAGCCGTGGGCGACAAGAGCGGCAGCGGCGAGGGTGCCCGCCTTATCTTCACGCTCGCCAGCATGAATCGAATCGCTGACCGTGAGCACCAGAATTGATCGCGGCGTATCACTCATCTGCGCATAGTAGTACTACGCAGCGCCAACGAGGCTGCGAATGATCAGCATCGCGGCTCCGGCACCGAGGAAGAGGTTGAGCAACATGAATCGACGCCATGCGGCACGCGCCGCTTGGTGCGTCGGGCGACCTGCAACTAGCGGCAGAAGCGAGAGGATGCTCGCCAGCGGCAAGAGCGCCGCAATGCGCTGCAACGGTTCGCCTTGAGCGAGCAGGAGGAGCCCCGCCACGGCGTAGAGCGAGATGGCGAACCACCCCCCGCCACGAACGCCAAGGAGCGTTCCGACCGTCGCAATCCGACTCCGTCGATCGGCATCTACGTCCTGTAGCGCTCCCACCACATGGCTCCCCATGTTCCAGAAGAAGAAGGCCGCCAGCGGCGCAACCCAGGACTGCTGAAACGCACCGCCGAGTGCGAGACCGGCAACCGCAGGGATCACGAAGTGCGTAGCAGAGATCGCCGCATCGAAGATCGGAATAGCACGAGCACGCACAAACCATGGAGCGCTGTACGCGGTTGCGAACACGATGGCAAGGAGGCACATGATTGAAACGGTGGCGTTTTCCGTTAGCAGGAAGAGCGCAGCTGTACTTGACGCAAAGAGGAGGAGGCGTCGCAGCGTTGGCAGATCGCCGCTCTGCAGCAGCGCACCCTCGGCACCACCCTTGCGCGGGTTCTTTCGATCGGTAGCCAAGTCGTAGAGATCATTGATGCCATAGAGATAGAGGTTATAGGCGACGCCCCACCAGATCACCAGCGGCAAGAACCATGCACCGACCGACTCTCCCGCTCCTGCTGCAAGCGCACCGCCGGCGAACGGCAGCGCGGTGTTGATCCACGAAACTGGGCGCGAAGCTAAGAGCAGCCGCCACCAGCGATCCTTCGTTATGCACGCTGATGCCGTCAGTTGCGCTGCGAACAGGGCAAACGCTGTCGCGTAAAGCAGATCTTCGATGGGTGCGAACCCGAGCATCACGCCCGAACGCGGCGCACTTGGATAATCAAACAAATCTGCGGCGCACATGGCGTTGTCAAAGATCAGCGTCAGCCCGAGGAATATGGCGACGCTCCAACGACTCGCCTGGCTGCGTGCAAGAAGTGGCGCAGCAAGGAGCAGCGCTCCAGACGCGAGTCCTGCAGTTGCCGCCGTGTATTCGCCACCAATACCCGCGAGGAGCGCTCCCCCTGATACGAAGAGCCCAAACAGGATTCCCACGACGATCCGACGTGCTGGAAGTCTCCTCTCCCGCCCTCCTCCGCGAAGCTGGCCGATGCTCATGAACACCACGACGAGCGCGGCTAGTGCCGCCAGAAGTGGAGCCTCCTCAATCGGCAGCCCTGCATCAAGCGCGCCGCGACCAGGAAGCATCAGCAACGTCACGGAGAGTTGCGTGGCAAACCAGCCGCGCCAAAGGCCAACGGCATCGACCAGCAGGAATGCCACCGTCGTAACGGCGACCACCGGGAGGAGCACCTGGCGTGTGACTGGTAGCTCGAAGCGCTTGACGAGGCCGCGCACTCCGATGGCTGAGAGCGCGATGAGGGCGAGGTAGGCGGCGCCTATCACCGTGTGCGCGCCGTGATCCGATACGAGATGAGCGAGAGCGCCGAGAGCGCAAGACAGAAGAGGAGGGCCGCGAGGATCCAGAACGATTCCGGATAGAGCTGCACAAGTCGATCTGTTGCGGGATTGAACGTCCATGTTCCACTGGCAAAGAAGAGTCCGTGGAAGAAGGTGAAGGTTGCAT
The DNA here is from genome assembly GCF_040397215.1 of Candidatus Limnocylindrus sp. Lineage (NCBI taxonomy): Bacteria > Bacillati > Chloroflexota > Candidatus Limnocylindria > Candidatus Limnocylindrales > Candidatus Limnocylindraceae > Candidatus Limnocylindrus > Candidatus Limnocylindrus sp. Next base: position 34,443 of record NZ_JBBAWK010000007.1, on the reverse strand, counting down.
CAAAGGCGAGCGTGAAGGCGGCGGCGGCAAGCAGGGCACCGCAAACAATGAGTGCCGCTCCGTCGCGGATCGCCGCCCGTAGCCAGGTACGGCGGCGGAGGCGAGCGAGGGTGAGAACGATCAGACCACCCAGCCCGCCGCCGAGAACGGAGCGAAGGAGCCCGCCGACGTCAACAAGGTGGGAACGCTCTCCTGCGGAGAGGAGGGGGGCATCGCCATGGGGGGCATCGAAGGCACCGTCGGTCAGCAGGTCCCCCACTAGAGCGTCTGAGAGCGCGTCGGCCACGGCTGGCTCCACCCCGAGCACCGCTGGGGCGTCGCTCACCCGCAGCAAGAGGTGCACGACGGGGGGCGTGAGGAAGATCGCCGTCGTTGCGCCAATCGCCAGGGATGCGGCGGCGAGGGCGAGGAGCGCCCGCCGCAAGAGGCGGCGGAGGGGCTTCACGCGTCGGCGAGGACCTGCCCCTGCTCCCACCACGAGCGGAGGGAGAGCGGGTCAGGGATTGGGAGGCCAAACGTCTCTGCAGTCGTCATCACAACAGCCTGGAATTGCTCCCATGGGGCGGCCGCGAGGGTTTCAACGCCGCCATAACCCGCCTGGGCCAGGAGTTCGTGCTCAGCAGGCCCAAAGAAGGCGAGATTGAGCAGGAGCGCCTCATCACGCCATTCGGCGACGTCGGCGGTCGAGGCATCGGTCTGATCTGCCAGGGTCTGGCGACGAGTGGGGGTCTCGGTGCGCTCCAGCAGCAGGCCCGTGGTGAAGATCCCCTGCGCCTCGAGGCGCGCGAGGTGCACGGGCTCGATGCGCGTGAGCTCTGTGATGGCTGGCATGGCTCCCCCTTTCCCTCCCCGCAGCCTAGCGCCTCCCGCGGCGCAGCGGGGCGGCCCTTTTGTTACAGAAAGATGTAACAGTTGCGAAATATTGCGATTTCGCAACACCTTTTTCAAAATTTGGGATACTTCTCCACAGCGATCCGAAGAGGTCGCAGAAGCAATAAGGGAGGTCCATTGATGAGTCCGCAGGACGCCTATCAATTGGTCTATAACTTCATGTCCCTCGCCATTGCGGCGATGGGCGCAAGCTTCTTCTTCTTCGTCTCCGTACGCGGGAGTCTGAAGGAGGGGAACCGGATGGCGGTTACGCTTTCGGCCACAGTTGTGCTGATCGCGTTCTACCACTACATCCGAATTTTCGACTCGTGGGTTGCCTTTGGCACCTCGGGCGGAGCAGTTCCGTTCAACGAGGCATACCGATACGTAGACTGGCTCCTGACGGTGCCACTCCTCGTTGCGGAGTTGATCCTCGTGCTCAAGCTCGACAAGAAGCTTGAGAGCACCCTGATCAAGCGAAACGTGCTCTATGCGTTCTTGATGATCGCAACGGGCTATGTCGGCGAGATGACGAACATCACGTCGGTTGACTTGGCCTCACCGCGCACCATCTGGGGCGCGATCAGCTCAGTCTTCTTCGTCCTGATCCTCCGCGACCTGTTCGGCGGCATCGATGCCTCGATCAAGAAGCAGAGCAAGGACATCCAGGGGATCTTCAAGATCCTGCGTGTTGTGCTTATTGCGACGTGGGGCGTCTACCCAATCGCCTATCTGCTCCCAGCAATCGCCGGCAACCTGGGCCTTACCGCCCAGGACGGCCTTGTGATGAAGCAGATCGGATATACGGTTGCCGACATCCTGGCCAAGCCGGGCTACGGTCTCCTCATTTGGAAGATCGCAACCCTGAAGAACGGTTCTTCGAAGTAATCCCCTTCCGACGGGCAACCGTCGGGTTCGGATACAGGAAAAGGCCCGGGGGAAACCCCGGGCCTTTTTTATTGTTCATGAAGATAGTCGGGGCGACTGGATCCGAACCAGCGACCTCTTGCACCCCCTGCAAGCGCGCTGCCAAGATGCGCCACGCCCTGGGTGGGTCCGAAGTTTTGGCAGTCTACCAGGAGAGCTAGTGCCACTCCCCCGCTGGTGAGCGACCGAGCAGAGCGCGCGCGAGCACCTCTATGGTCGTCCCTCCGCCTGCAAGCGCGCTGCCAAGATGCGCCACGCCCTGGGTGGGTCCGAAGTTTTGGCAGTCTACCAGGAGAGCTAGTGCCACTCCCCCGCTGGTGAGCGACCGAGCAGAGCGCGCGCGAGCACCTCTATGGTCGTCCCTCCGCTGATCGCCGCAACGACCGCCGCCGTAATCGGCATCTCCAACTTGTGCGCAGCCGCAAGTTGCAGGGCACCGTGCGCCGTACCAATCCCCTCTACCGTTGCGCCGATCTTAGCGACCGCCGCCTGCACGCTCATGCCGCTCGCGAGGAGCGCGCCGAGCTTTGCATTGCGTGAACCAGTGTTCGATGAGGTGACAACGAGGTCACCAACGCCAGCAAGCCCGCAGGCGGTCTCCGTCCGCCCACCACACGCTTCAGCGAGGCGCGCCATCTCTGCGACGCCACGCGAGAGGAGCGCCGCTGCGGCATTCTCGCCATATCCCAGCGCGCGGACACCACTAACGGCAATGGCAATGACATTCTTGAGTGCTCCGCTGATCTCGACACCAACCACGTCGTCCGTAAGGTAGAGACGCAGGGTCGGTCGAACCAGCCGTGTGCGCAGTGACTCCACAAGATGGGTTGGCCCGGCGAGTACGGCCGCCGCAGGCCTCCCAGCGGCGATCTCGCTGGCGAGGTTGGGGCCAGACAAGACGGCGAGGCGCTCCGAGTCCGCACCCGCCGCGATCAGCAGCTCTGAGGGGCGAGCACCGTTCAGTGACAGTCCTTTCGAAGCGATCACCGTGGGCGCGCTTCCGGCAGCCTCCACGATTCGCCTGGTTGTCTCTGGATCGAGCTCCGTAGAAGGGATGGTGACCACGAAGGTGTCTTCGGCACTCAACGTGGCAAGCGCATCGGTAGTACTGAAGATGTTGATCGAGGCCGGCAGCGCAACGCCGGGGAGGCGTCGTGCATTGACGCGCGCTTTGCGCAGGAGTGCCGCTTCGTCAGTGGTTCGTGCGAGTAGTTCAATGGCGGGGGCTTGCCGACCCTCACCCTGCTCCTGGCTCCAGAGGAGCGCAAGGGCGGTCCCCCATGCTCCAGCGCCGAGAATGCGGATGGTGCTCATGCGCGCGAGGCTGGCTTCGCCTTTGCAGGTGCGCGCTTGGTTGAGCGCGAGGAGCGGCCACGCTCTCGCCCCTCTTCGGCCTCCCGCTCACGGACGACGATACGAATAGGCGTCCCCATCAGGGGGTACTTTTCACGGATCTGATTCTCCAGGAAGCGCTGCCAGGTGAAGTGCACCTGCGCGGCATTTCGTGCGAAGACCACGAACGTTGGGGGCGGAGTTGAGGCCTGGGCGGCGTAAAGGATCTTTGGGCGCTTGCTGCCGCTATGGGCCGGCTCCTGGCGGGCCACCGCCTCAGCGATCAGGCGGTTCAGCACGCCGGTGGGGATGCGCAAATTCCTGGCATCGGCGGCGGCAACCGCGGCGTCGAGCACCTTCGTCGCTCGCAGTCCAGTCACCGCTGAGATGGAGACGAGCGGAGCGAAATCAAGGAATGGCGCCTGGCGACGAAGCTTCCCCTCAATCTCGTCGAAGGTGAAGCCGTCCTTCTCGATCAAGTCCCACTTGTTCAACACCAACACGAGGCCCTTCCCGGCGTCGATAACTGAACCTGCAATATGCAGATCTTGCGCCTGGAGACCGGTCGATGCGTCAATGAGGAGCAGCGCGACATCGGCGCGGTCGAGCGCGCGCACAGAGCGCACGGTTGCCCACTTGTCTGCTGATGGGCCAGAAGCCACCTTGCCACGCTTGCGAATGCCCGCAGTGTCTACCAGGGTGATCTGGCGCCCCGCGTGAAGCAGTGTCTCGTCAATGGCGTCGCGCGTTGTGCCGGCCACTGCGCTCACTACCGTGCGCTCACTGCCAATCAGCTTATTGAGCAGACTAGACTTGCCGACATTCGGACGACCAACGATCGCGACGGTCACTTCGCCTTCCACGTAGACGGCACCCGCATCTTCTGGGAGTGCTTCAAGTCGCTCAACGATCACATCAAGAAGATCACCCGATCCGATCCCGTGCTGTGCGCTCACCGTATGCAGGCGATCAAACCCGAGTATTGAGAACTCTTGGGCTGCGCGATCGCGCTCAATGTTGTCCGCCTTGTTTGCCACAAGGATGATCGGCTTACCGCTGCGGCGTAGCAGCTGCGCCACCTCGGCGTCGCCAGGGTTCGGGCCAGTCGCTGCATCAACGAGCAACAGAATCAGGTCGGCCGCGTCTACGGCGATACGCGCTTGGTCTTGCACCCCAATCTCAATCGGATCACCGACGGCAGGCTGCATACCACCCGTGTCCACCACACGAAAGCGCATCCCATTCCACTCAACGATACCAATGAGCCGGTCACGGGTCGTACCCGCATGATCCTCAACGACCGCACGGCGCTCACCAACGAAGCGATTGAAAAGGGTGCTCTTCCCTACGTTCGGACGACCGACCAGCGCAACGAGCGGGAGCCGACGCGGTAACGCCTCAACTACAACCTCTGCTTCGAGCTCTTCCTCGCTCATGCTGGTGCGCCGTTCGTAATTGAGGTGGTGCGATATTGCGGAGTGGCGGCGGCCTCTAGGGCCGCTCGGGCGATGGAGGCCGCATTTGTGCGAACGTGATCGGTGCCTCCTAGCTCTGCAATCTTCAGCGCAACGCGCTCAAGATCCTCAATCGGGGTGCTCGTTCCGCCAGTGATGCCCACAGTATGGATGTTTGCAAACAACTGAGGGTCAGTTAACGCCTGCGCAGATTCAATCTGCACGGCGTGCGTGCCGCTGATTTCGCAAAGACGCGTGAGCTCCTTTGTGTTTGCGCTGCGCGTGCCGCCAACGACGATCATTAGTTGCACCTCGCGGGCGATCGCAATGGTGTCCTCTTGGCGACGAATCGTGACGGGGCAGACGGTATTGATCACCTTGAGTTCATGGCAACGCGACACAAGGAAGGCCGCCAAACGCTCAAACTTCCATGGTGGCTGGGTGGATTGGGTGATCAGAGCCATACGCTTGCGACGCGGAATGGTGGCCCAATCCTCCTCTTCGTCGACCAAGATGGCGTTCGGGGCAAAGCCAAGGAGGCCGACGACTTCCGGGTGATTCGGTGTGCCGAGGAGAACGATCTCGTACCCCTCTTCTACCAGTCGAGCGAGCTCGCGATGCTCTTGCGTCACCCAGGTACAGGTCCCGTCAATCACCTCGAGACCGCGCTCCGCTGCGCGCCCGAGCACCTCTGGGGTCACACCATGCGCGCGAATGACGACGGCAGTACCCGATGCGACCTCATCAAGTTGGTCAACGTTCTTAATACCGCGGGCACGCAGGTCGGCGATCAGCCCCTCGTTATGAACGACATGCCCCAGCGTATGGGTATCTTTTCCGGAGGCGCTGGCGATTTTGGCCTTATCTATAGCCTCGCGAACGCCATAGCAGACGCCGGTGCGCTTCGCGATAACAATGTTCTTAACACTTCCCACCAGGACATTATCGCCCACCCCGCCCCTAGGGCCGATTAGCCTCCGGAAGGAGGGCCGCGACAGCATCGTGAATGGCGCCGCTCACCGCGGCAAGCTCGGGCCGCGACCCCTCCGCGCGAGGAATTTGCACGGGTTCCCCAATGGTCAGAGTGACGCGAGGGACGCGACGAGGGATGAGAGAGCCCTTCCGCCAGAGACCGTCCGTGCCTGTGACCGCCACTGGCAGAACCTGAACGCCGCTCCGCAGGGCGAGAAGAGCGGCCCCATCGCGAAATGGGCGCAAGACGCCGTCAGGCGAGCGCGTCCCTTCTGGATAGATTCCGAGGATCCGCCCCTCGTTGAGGATGCGCTCAGCCAACCGGAATGCCTCAAGGTCCGCGGCGCCGCGTCGCACCCCAAAGACACCGTTCACCCGCAGGAACCAGCCGACCAGCGGCCAGCGCATCGCCTCCGCCTTCCCCATGTAGGTCATCGGGCGACCGGTCGCAGGGGTGAGCCAGCAGGCGAGTAAGACGGGATCAACCCATGAGATGTGATTTGAAGCCAACAACACCGCACCCGCTTTGGGGATTCGCTCGAGACCGCGCACAACGATCTCACCAGCCAGGCGCTGCATCGCCCAGCGACCGAATCGCTCCGAGAGACGCATGCCGAGGGGGATGCGCTCAGCGGTCATCGCACAACCTTACGAGCCTCAGCCACGACCTGCTCCACCACCTGGGCGAGCGCCATCTCATCGGTATGAATGATGGTGGCGTCAGCTGCCGCCACAAGTGGCGCAACAGGGCGAGCCCGATCCTCAGCATCGCGGGCGATAAGGCTGGCTAGAATCATCTGGTGCTCCAACGAGCCGACGGCAAAGCTGCGCTGCAGGGCACGTCGCTCTGCACGGGCCCCCGCGGTTGCATCCAGATAGATCTTGCACTCCGCATCGGGGAGCACCACCGTGCCAATGTCACGACCTGCCAAGACGGAACCGCCACGAGCTGCGACATTTCGCTGTACCGCTCGGAGGGCATCTCGAACACTCGCAATAGATGCAACAGCAGGAACGTAGAGCTCAACGTCCGCCGCCTCAAGCTGTGAATCTACAAGGGGGGTTCCACCAATGACCATGGTGAAAGTCAGCCCGCTCACCTGCGCGTCGGTCGCCCGTGCCAACTCTGTAAGGTCGCGCCGCACCTGTTCGTGGGTCGCACCGCTAACCTCCGCCGCCGTAATTGGAACGGTGAACCAGCCAAGATCAATTGCACGCCGGGTAATTGCCCGATAGAGCAAGCCCGTATCCAGAAATCCAAAATGGAGCTCCTCCGCGACGAGTCGGCCGACGCTGCTCTTCCCACTTGAGGCGGGGCCATCAATGGCGATGCGCATTACTTGCTCGCGGGTGCGACCGGTCGCGGCTTGCTCTTCGGCGCCGCAACGAGTGCGCGCGTGAGCTCCTGTCGTTCAGATTGGGTGATGAGGCGTAGTTCGCCGGACGTGAGACCACCGAGGCGGACTGGTCCATAGCCGACGCGGATCAAGCGCAGGACGGGGTGGCTGATGGCGCCGTAGAGACGGCGAACCTCGTGGTGTCGCCCTTCACCAATGGAGATGAAGCTCCACTGCCCCGGATCCATGTCGCCTCCGCGCACATCATCTGGAAGATCGTCATCTCGGTGAACGCCGCGTGCCTCAATGGCGTGCGCCCAGCCGTCGGTGAGTCGAATGCCTGCTCGCAAACGCTGAAACTCGGCCTCCGCGACCATGGCCTTTGTTGCCGCGGCATAGGCGCGGCGTAGACCTGTACGAGGGTGCGCGAGTGGCGAGACAACGCGACGCTCCTCTGTGAGGAGCAGGAGACCTTCGCTCTCGCGATCGAGTCGCCCGATAGAGAGCATGCGTGCGGCACGCTCGGCGCCCAGCGCAGGGGTTAACGCCTGTGGCAGGGTGATGGTGGCGTAGGGATCAGCATGCGTCGTTGTGACGCCCACCGGCTTGTACCAAGCGAATACCTCTGCGCCGCCCAGCTCATCGCCAGTGTCCGCAGAGGGCCGCGGCTTCGCTGCTAGTGCTTTGCCATCCAGCTCAAGAGGGGCTAACGCATCGAGGCGCTCCCCCAGTGCCACGGCGCGCCCCGCCGTAGTAACGCGATTTGCGGCGATGGCCGTGTCGGCACCGCGACGAGAGAGGCCAGAGCGTTCGGCAATGAGGACGTTGACCCGAATCAGATCAGTCAGTTGCGGCGTCCTCTTGCGCAGGGGTGCTCGGTGCTCCGGTATCTACGTACGCTCCGTTGCCACGCGCTGTTGCAGAGTCAAAGTCCTCACTGCGCAGATCAAGGTGACGGAGTGCCTCGGCATCGCCCTCAAGCGCCGGAAGATCGGCCAGCGAGCCGAGACCGAATCGGCGAAGGAACTCAAGCGTCGTTGCGTAGCGAATCGGCCGCCCGGCAGTCTCCAAACGTCCGGCCTCCTCAATGAGCCCGCGCTCAAGGAGCACGCGAAGGGCGTAGTCAGCATCAACGCCACGAATCTCTTCGATGCCGCCCTTGGTGACCAGTTGGCGATAGGCGATGACGGCGAGCGTCTCTAGCGGGGCGGCCGTAAGGTCAGAGCCGCCGGTGCCGACCCAGGCGAGCACCGCGCGGGCCCGCTCTGCGCCACTAGCCAGCTGCAGCTCGTCGCCGTGGGTAATTAGGGTGATGCCGCGCTGCGCAAGGTTTGCGGTGAGCGCCGCGACGAGACGGTCGAGATCGCCCTTAGAGGCTTCAAGGAGTTTCGCAGCCTCTCGCCGGGTGATGGGACGATCAACAACGAAGAGGAGGGCCTCAAGATCTTCGACCGTGGCCACCCACTGCGCTGCGGCTACGCTCTGTCCCTCGTCGCTCATTCGCTCACCCCCTGCAGAATTGTGATTGGCCCCCACAGAGCATCTTGACGCACCTCGACCTCTCGCCGCTTGGAGAGCTCCAGGAGCGCTAAGAATGTCACGGCGATGAACGATCGGTCCTGGCGATCGCCGAGCAGGGTCTCGAGGTCTACCCCCACCACACCGTTGAGGCGGACCGCCTCGCGAATAGCCGACAGGCGTTCGCCAATGGAGACCTTTATGCCGACAGGGGCGGAAGAGAGGGCGGCGAGCGGCTTGCGTCGCAGGGCGATGCGCACCATGGCGCGCAGGAGCCGCTTCGGGTCGGACTTCATTGGCGCCACGGGCTCTACTGGGGCCGCCTTCGGGCCGGGGAGTTGGCGCGTTGGGGGCTCGCGATACCAGAGAGGCTGCATCAGTCGATCGCCCAAGACGCGCGCCGCATCACGGAAGACCCGGTAGCGCAGCAGCCGAATACGCAGCGTGTCGGCCTCATCCTCGACGTCGAGATCATTCACCAGGTTTGGCGCAGCAGCAATCGGGCGTGGCAAGAGTGCGCGGCTCTTGAGCACAATGAGCTGCGCCGCCACTGAAACAAACGACGAGAGTGTCTCTAGGCGATCGTCCGGAATCTCAGCGAAATAGCGCAGGAACTCATCGGCAAAACCTGCGAGTGGAACTCGACGTACATCCAACTCATCGCGCTCAATCAGGGCGAGCAAGAGTCCGTACGGGCCGCTGAACTCCCCAAGCGCCACGTATGAGCGGGTTCGTCCGAAGAGCCCGCCCTGCTCTCTGCGGAAGATGACCCCCTCAATATCGGGTACCGATGGATCAGGGAGCTCAAAACCCTCTGCGATGCCGCGAACACTCATCGCGTCACCCCGCTATCAAGATCAAGGAGCAGACGAACGCGTGCATCAATTCCAGCGGCCCGCCCTCGGTGAGCGGCGCGCAACTCCTGGCGCGCCAGCTCCTGAAGGATCGTGATGGTGACCCTCGGAGCGCCAAGCTTGGCAGCAAGCGTCGGTGCGACCGATGCGTGGAGTCGCAACGTCTGTCGTGCACGTGCGAAGGGGCCACGTGCTCGCCCTGTGACCGGTGAGCCCTCGAGCACGTGCAGCACACGGGGCAGAAGAGCGACGTTTCCCTTGGGGAGGTCGTGAAGGAGTGCTGCGAGCTGGTCATCGCCTTTCGCGCCGAGGCGCCGAAGGCTGGCTGCGGTACGCGTCGCGGAGGCCTGGTCGGCGGGGTGCGCAGCGGCGAAGGCGCGGCGCGCTCGCGGTGTCGCTCGTAGGGCTCGAAGGTGCGTGTCGCCCTCTGCACCGACCGGCTTGACGAGGCCGAGGCGGGCCACCTGCTGACGGCCGACCGCCTGAACGTGCGAAAGCACCTGCTGGAGTCGGTGGGCACTAGTCACAGCATTCACACCTGAATCCTACCGCCTCGTGGGCTGCCTAGGCCCTCGGGTGGGCCTTCCGATACGAATCCCGCACGTGGCTCCCGAGGAGATGGGTGTAGAGCTGGGTCGTTGCGATGTCCGCATGGCCGAGGAGTTCCTGCACCACGCGGAGGTCTGCCCCGCCATCGAGGAGGTGCGTTGCAAATGAGTGGCGCAGCGTGTGGGGGTGGATCTCGCGTCCGAGACTTGCCGCCACGGCAGCAGTGCGAATCGCAGACCAGGCCGACTCCCGCCGCAGCCGCACGCCGCCGCGCGCCAAGAGGAGCGCCTTCGGCTCCGGGGTGGATCCGCTCGCACGGCTCGGCGCCTGCTGATGAATCGCACGCCAGTGGCCGAGGTAGGCCTGAATCGCATCCTGTGCCGGCTCACCGATGGGGACGATGCGCTCCCGTCGACCCTTACCGAAAAGCCTTACTGAACCGTCGTCTAGATCGAGGGAGTCCAGGTCCAGATCAACGATCTCACTGACGCGACCACCCGATCCGTAGAGGAGTTCGCCGAGTGCGCGGTTCCGCGCCGCATTCGCACGCGCGACGTCGCTCTCGTCGGTGGGAGTTCCAAGCGCGGCGAGTAGTCGCTCAACCTCTTCTACGCCCAACACCGCTGGAAGGGTACGTCGCGACCGCGGCAGATCGATCTCATCACTGATGGAGCGCGAAATGATCCCTTCGCCCTCAGCGAATCGATAGAGAACGCGCAGCGCTGCGGCTCGCCGCCGCATGGTGGAGAGCGCGTTGCCAGGCTGGGCGATCCACTCCTGCGCCGCTTTGGCTGAAGTCTTCCAGGCACCGCTCGCGCCGATGGATTCCGCAAACGATTGGTAGTCCCCACGGTAGGCGGCGAGGGTGCGCGGTGCAAGGTTGCGCTCTACCCCGAGATAGAGGATGCAGGAGTCAATCAGGCGATCAATCTCGCTCCGTGACGCTGTGGGCATCAACGACCGCGACGTGCGTTGGCCAAGAGCTCATTGGCGGCGGCGGTTGCGCCGCTGCCAGCCCCCTCGCCGGCCAACATGGCGGCAAGTTCTACAACCCGTTCGTCATCGGTGAGCCGCTGTACCTGTGTGAGAGTGCGACCATCGACCTCGCGCTTTGAGACGCGCAGATGAATATCGGCTTGTGCCGCCACCTGCGGTAGATGGGTAACGCAGAGAACCTGGTGCTGCGCGGAGATGCGGCGCAGGCTTCGACCGAGGGTCTCTCCCGCCCGTCCGCCGAGCCCAGCGTCAATCTCATCAAAGACCAGGGTGCGCCCCTCGCTGGCGTCGCTGAGCGCCTCTTCGATGGCAAGAGAGACGCGACTCAACTCGCCGCCAGAGGCGATCTTGGCAATTGGTCCGGCTGGCTCACCCGCATTTGGGGCAAACATGAACGAGACCTCGTCTCCGCCCCCCTGATCAACGGCGCAGGGCACCCCTTCAACAACTGGGTCGCCATCTGTACCGCTGCGAGGTACCAGTGGGATCGCAAACGTTGGGGGGAGATCGAGCGCCGTCAGTGCCGCATTTACCGCCGATGTCAGCGTGGCGGCACCTGCGCGTCGCACGGTTCGTAGCGCAGTGGCGGCTTCGCCAATGCGCGCGTTGAGCGTAGCGAGCTGCTGGGTAATCGCAGTCCGGCGCTCCTCGGCGCCATCGAGACGCTCTACCTCTTCGCGTGCACGCGTGAGCGCCACAAGGAGGCCCGCCTCGTCGGTGCGGAAGCGTCGCTGCAACGCCAATAGGAGCGCCAGGCGATCCTCAAGCTCACCCAGGCTGCGCGATCCTCCGGCGAAGGGTGTGAGTCCCGCAGCCTCGCGCCCAAGGTCGTCGATCTCAATGGAGAGTGCGCTGATCCGCTCTTGCAGCGTTGCGGCGTCGACATCGAGGCGCGCTAGTTCCCGCGCGATTCGCTCGGCACCCGCCGCACGCGCGCGCAAACCGCTGCGATCCTCGTTTAGTGCCTCCCGAAGTTCGTCTTGTAGAGCAGAGATGCGCTCGCTGTTTGACGCGCGACGCAACTCTTCTTTGAGCTCCGCCTCTTCACCCTCGCGAACCTCGGCGGCTTCAAGGTCGTCTCGCTCCGTACGTGCGACCTCTAAGAGAGCCAGGCGCCGCGCGTCATCACCACCGAGCCCTTGCAGTTCGTCGTGCAAGGCGCTGCGCTGCTGAATGAGGCTGGCGACCTCGGCACGATGCCCCTCGGCCTTCGCCCATCGGTCAAGCAACTCGCGCTGCCGCCCAGGGTCACCGAGACGTTGCTGGTCATGTTGGCCATGAATATCAATGAGTGGGCCGATCTCGACAGCGAGGCGACCGATTGTCACCAACTCGTCATCGATGCGGGCGACGGAACGCCCCTCGGCGTATACCTCGCGAACGGCGATCTGGTCGCGACCCTGCGCTGAAATTTGTAGATCGACACGGAGGCGGTCGGATCCGGCACGCACCGCTCCTGAATCCCCGCGACCACCGCGCGCGAGCGCGAGAGCGTCAACGAGGAGTGACTTCCCCGCCCCAGTCTCGCCGGTGAGCACGGTGAGGCCGAGCCCAAATTCCACACGAACCGCATCAATGATCGCGAGGCCCGCCACGCCAAGCTCGCGAATATGCGAACCCTTCGGCGCACTCACCGTGGGAGGAGGTCGACCTTCTGGCGGACCAGATCCCAGAATGGGGCGGCGCCCTGCAGTTCGACAAAGTTGATTGGCTGCTCTGCTTCAGTGACGGAGACGCGATCACCAATCTTGAGTGGCTGATCGATCCAACCATCAATGGAGACCACCGCATCTTCACCCTGCACCACCGTGCAGGTCACTGTTTGGGTCGCAGAGACGGTGACGGAGCGCAGCGTTGCAAGATAGGCGGCAATCGGCGTGACGATAAGATTGCGACTCGTCGGCTCAAGGATCGGACCGCCTGCCGAGAACGAATAGCCGGTTGAGCCTGTTGGCGAGGAGACGATGACGCCGTCAGCGATGTAGGTGGCCAGGTGGCTCTCACCTACGGCGACATCGAGCCGAAGGACGCGTGGAAGGCGACCGCGAGCGACGACCACGTCGTTCAGCGCGTCGAGCTGTTCGGTGCGCCCGTCGCCGTAGTGAATCGTTGCGCGAAGCGCCATGCGTGGCTGCGTCGTCCAGCGCTTGGCATGAAGCGCATCAAGAGTCGCCTCGACCTGGAACGCCTCAGCGCGCGCAAGAAATCCGATCTTTCCCAGGTTGACGCCGAGTAGCGGGGTGGTGGAACCGGCTACGGAAGAGGCGGCACGCAGGAAGGTGCCGTCGCCACCGAAGGAGATGAGGACCTCGGTGCCAGGGAGCGCCGACCGTACAGCGGCAACCTCTTCGGCCGCGTGCCCCCAGCACTCAACGCCGTTCGCGGCACACCAACCGGCGGCCTCATCCCACGCCTCTTGGGCAAGGTCGTTGGTCGGATTGTAGACAAAACCGAAGCGGCGCATGGCTACATCATCGCACATGGGAAACAGCGTTCGCGTTCCCTGCCGGGGGCTGCGGGGCACGGCGAGTGGTGGGGATTACTGGTTGCGCGCGCTCCAGGCGGCCCGGATACGGCGCTCAATCCCAGCCTCATCGAGGCCGATCAGCGTGCGGAGATCGGCAACGCTGCCGTGGTCAACGAAGCTGCCAGCCGGGATCCCGATCGTGGCGATAGAAGCCTTGACGCGGCGGCCGGTTGCCGCTTCGTGCGCTGCCAGCGATTCCACAACGGCACCACCGAATCCACCAGCCTCCACGCTCTCTTCAAGCGTCACAATCAAATCAGCGGTCTCGCCGTAGCGGCGCACCATTGCGTGATCAAGCGGGTTGGCCCAGATGGCGTTAATGAGCGCGACGGAGATTCCTTCGGCGCGCAGGCGGGCGGCAATCGGCGCGACGCGCTGAATGATTGGCCCAAAGGCCATGATCGCGATCTGGTTCCCCTCTTCAAGCACCTCCGAAACGCCGACGGGCAGGATGCTTGGAGTGGTCTCTGGGGCACCGACGACGCTATCGCGTGGGTAGTGCAGGGCGAATGGGTGATCTTGTGCCAGCGCGGTGCGGACAAGCGAGCGCAGCTGCTGCTCATCCTTCGGCGAGGCGACAATGAGCCGTGGAATCTGACGCTGGGCGGTCAGCATGAACATGCCCTGATGGCTTGTGCCATCTTCGCCAACCAGGCCCGCACGGTCCACCCCGATCAACACCGGCTGATCGTTCTGGCAGACATCATGCACGATCTGGTCCCACGCTCGCTGCAGGAAGGTTGAGTAGATCGCGACCACCGGACGGCCACCACCCATGGCAATACCGGTCGCCGCAGCAATGGCGTGCTGCTCGGCGATGCCCACGTCGTAGAAACGATCTGGATAGGCGGTAGCGAACTTGTCGAGCCCGGTCCCCGTCGGCATCCCCGCCGTAATAGCCACAATGCGCCGGTCGGTCGCAGCGGCGGCAATCACCTCGCTGGCGAAGAAGGCGGTGTAGTTCGGTACCTTGGCCGGCGTCGCGATTGGATCCGCACCCGCCTTCCCGTAGCTGTCGGTGGCGCCAACCGGAACCTTGGGGAGTGCTGCGCCGTGGAAGGTGATTGGGTCGACCTCCGCTGGGCGATAGCCGCGACCCTTCTGCGTGCGCACATGCACGATCACTGGGCCGTTCATGGTGAAGGCCTTCGCGAATGCCTCTTCGAGTTGCGCTCGGTTGTGCCCATCGAGCACGCCGACATAGGTAATGCCGAGGTCTTCAAAGAGGCGTCCTGGCTCTTGCACGAAGGAGACGACGGATCGGCGCAAGCTCTTCGACCATGCAGCAAGTTGCGTGCCAACGAGCGGCACGCGCGAGATGGTGCGGTCGTACCAGCCCTTGCTCTCGCGCCAGCGACCTGAAAGCTTCACCTTTGAGAGGTACGTGGAGATTGCGCCGACCGTCGGCGAGATGGACATCTCGTTGTCGTTGAGCACGATCAGCAGCGGTGTGCCGCGATCGCCAATATCGTTGAGTGCCTCCAGGCTGAGGCCGCTCATCAGTGCCGCGTCGCCAACGATGACCGCGACCTTCTCGTTGCTGCCGCGAACATCGCGCGCTAACGCCAGCCCCTGGCCGATCGAAATTCCGGTGCCGGCATGCCCGCCATCAAAGACGTCGTGCGGTGACTCGGTGCGTCGTGGGAAGCCGCCGATACCGCCGAGTTGGCGCAACGTACCGAACCGCGCAAGGCGGCCAGTCAGCAACTTGTGTGGGTACGCCTGGTGTCCGGTGTCAAAGACGATGCGGTCCACCGGCGAGTTCATTACTCGGTGAAGGGCGACCGTTAGCTCAACAACGCCAAGGCTTGGCCCGAGGTGTCCGCCCGTAACGGCGGTCGTAGCGATGATGGCGGTCCGGAGCTGCTCAGCGATCTGGTCAAGCTCAGCACTGGAGAGCGCCTTGAGGCCAGCGGGGCCGTCGAGGCGAGCGAGCAACGAGTCGGCGCCAACTGCGCGCAGTGCGACCCCTTCGTCAGGCATTCTCATCCTCCTCTTCGTCGTCGGTCAGCGCCGTTGATCCATCAGGGAGCAACTCTTCCACCCTCAGGCGTGCCGCCTGCAACTGCGCCTCAGCGTGCTTCTGGAGCGTGACGCCCCGTTCGTACTGTCCTACTGCGGCTTCAAGATCCGCGTCTTGCGTCTCGAGATCATCCACGATGGAACGGAGTTCCGCAACGGTCGCCTCGAAGGTTGCTGGAAGCGCCGCATCTGTCGCTGCATGGCGGGTGGCGCGCGCTGGGGTGACCTTACGCTTCGCCATCGGTCGCCTCCTTCGCTCGCTCTGTCACGGTTGCCCGAACGGCACCCTGCGCCAGGCGGATATGTAACGAAGCCCCAATGGGGGCATCTCGCCAAGAGCGTACCGCCCTTCCCCCATCCCCCGCCACAATCGCGTATCCGCGTGCGAGAACCCGCAGTGGTGAGAGGGCACCGAGAAGAAGGTTTAGCTGTCCCAAAGCGTTGGTGGCCCCCTGGAGGCTCGCGAGGGCCGCGCGGGTCAGGTCGTCGGAGAGCTGCGCGACGCGCTCTTGCGCTCGCTCGATCCGGTCGAGCTGACTGACATCATCAAGGGCTCGCGCCACCTCGTGCAGGCGACGCTCGGCACGGTCGACAGCAAACGCCAGCGCTCTACCGCCGCGATCGCGCAGCCGCGCGATGTCATGCCGCGACTGCAGTAGATCGCTCGACAGTGCGGCGGCGCCGATGCTCGGTGTGCCAGCGCGCAGGTCAGCCACCAGATCGGCAAGGGTGACATCCGACTCATGACCGACCGCAGAGATGATTGGGGTTGCAGCGGCGACGATGGCGCGCAGTACCCCCTCAACGTTGAATGCGCCGAGATCGTCACTCGATCCGCCGCCTCGTGCCAAGAGGAGCACGCTGATGGCATCGGGGCGACCGCTGCGTCGCTCCTTCACGGCACAGGCATCGATTCGTGCGATCGCCTTGGCGATCTCTTCGGGGGCGCCCGCACCTTGCACCGCGGTATGTACAACGACCAAACGTGCGAGCGGCGCCTCGCGGCGCAGCACTCGCAACACGTCGTGCAGCACGGCACCAGAGGTGGAGGTGATCAGACCAATGCCGCGTGGCGCATGCGGGATCGGCCGCTTACGTGCCACGTCAAAGAGGCCCTCCGCCTGCAGCGTGCGCTTCAGTGCCTCAAGCTCTCGCGAGAGGAGGCCCATGCCACCGGCCCGCTCCACGGATGTGGCAACGAGTTGATAGCGGCTCCGCGGGCTATAGAGATCGATGCGCCCACGGACAACAACAATCTCGCCGACCGCTGGCGTCTCTTCACCCGGGCGAATCGCTCCGCGGAAGCGAACTACATCGAGTGTTGACTCTTCATCTCGAAGGGTGAGGTACTCATGTCCAGCGGAGCTGCGCATGGCACTCTGCACCTCGCCAACGACAACACAATCGGTTAACGACGGGTCGGCGCTGATGCGCTCCTTAATGCGGGCGGCGACATCGGAGACGCTGAGCGCCTCGACGGGAGCGTCAAACTGGTTCAGACGCGCGTCTGGTACTCGCCCGTTCGTGTATCAACGCGAATGACGTCACCCACGCTAACGAAGAGCGGTACCTGGACGACCAGACCTGTCTCAAGGGTTGCCGGCTTTCGTGTGCCAGTCGCCGTGTCACCAGCGAATCCTGGGTCGGTCTCGGTCACGGTGAGATCAAGGTTGATCGGCAGCTCAACGCCGAGCGTCTCGCTCTCGTAACTGACGCGATCAAGCTGGAGGCCATCTTTGATGTAGTCCTTCGCATCTCCGAGCTGCGTAGCGGTGATCACGAACTGGTCGTAGGTCTCTGTGTCCATGAAGGTGTAGTCGTCGCCCTCGGAGAAGAGGAACTGCGCTGTACGGCGCTCCATCGTAGCGCGCGGGAACTTCTCGCCTGCCTGGAAGGTCTTCTCAACGATGGACTGCTTGCGGACGTTGCGGAACTTGATGCGAACCTGCGCAGAGCCGCGCCCCATCTTGATGTGGTGATAGTCAAGGATCTGCCAGAGGTCACCCTCAAGCTCAATGACGACACCCTTCTTCAGTTCACCGGTTGAGATCATGTCGAACTCTCCTCCACTGGGCCGAACGCTGCGGCGCCGTGTGCATCTTCTGCATTCTAGCCGTCAGCCGACGATTATGGGATCTGACGGGAAGCACGTCAGGAGTTGCAGCGTTCCCTTCGTGGCATCAACGGCAACAAGGTCTTCAATACGTATGCCGATCCGATCCTCGAGATAGATGCCAGGCTCAACGCTAAAGACCGTTGGCGACGGGAGCGGATCCGCGCTTGCGGCACGGTAGAGGCTGGGGGCCTCGTGCGTCTGCAGCCCAATGCCGTGGCCGAGACCGTGGTCGTAGATACCCACGCCAGCGCCCATGGCTCGCCGCGTCTCTTCGTCGCAACTGCGACCTGAAGGCATCGCGGCGCTGGGCCCAGCGATGGAGCGTCGCAAAAGGTCGAGGGTTGCCGCCTGCCCGCGATGCACCTGTTCGTAGAGTGCTAGATCCGCATCACTCGCAGCTTCCACAAAGAGGGTCCGGGTCATGTCGCTGCGGTAACCGGCAACCTGCGCGCCAAAATCGAAGAGGATTACTTCGCCGCGCACCAATGTACGTGCGCTTGGGCTCCCATGTGGCAGCGCGGCGTTGCCGCCAGCCAGGGCGGCCACATCGAAGGCGAGTGCCTCGGCGCCGTCCTCGCGCATGCCGCGCTCGAGCGACCACGCTAGCGCCACCTCGGTGACGCCAGGTCGAATCTGCGGCAAGAGGCGCGCAAGCGCACGGTCCGCAACGGCACAAGCCGCAGTAATGCGCTCGATCTCGGCTGGCTCTTTGCGGGCCCGTTGAACGCCGCCGAAGCTCTTCACCGCCACAAGCTCCACGCCAGACGCAGTCGCACCGATGCGCTCCCAGACGGCGTGGCGCACCGCCTGCGGGTCGAGCCCGCAGCGTCGTACGCCATGCGCCACCAACCAACGCCCGATCGTTTCGCCCGCGTCACTTCCATAGTCGAGTGCCGCAGCGAGTGGCGACTCGCGTCGCGCCTGCACCGTGTAGCGCGAGTCAACGAGCACGGCGAGATCGTCGCCGCTCACCAAGAGCCAGCCACTGGAACCGGCAACAGGCTCTTCGTTCGGTCCAAACTCCATTCCCGAGAAGTAGCGGGCATCGGCGTGCGAGGTCAGCAGCAGCGCATCGAGGCGCTCCTCTGCTGCACGAGCTCGGAGCGTGACAAGTCGGCCAGGTCGCGCCGCATGATCGGACGCGTGCCATCGTTCAAGATCGTGCGCTGTTGGGGCTAGAGCAAACTCTCCCGACAGTGGCAGCGCTGTGCGCGCGCGCATCACTTCCAGCCGTACTTTCGAGCCTTCGCTTCATGTTCGGCAAGCGTCTTACTGAAGTCGTGTCGGCCACCGCTGTTTGGGATCAGTACGAAGTACAGCTCCTTGCGACTCGAGTTCGGCTCGCGCGCGGCAATGATGGAGGCCAACGTTGGAGAGCAGAGCGGTGCTGGCGGAATGCCGCCACGCACGAAGGTGTTCCACGGCACGAGATCTGCTGGCACGCGAGGTGGGATCAGCCCCGAATACGGCTTCGCTGGAAACTTCCAGAATTCGTAGTTCGCCCACTTTGACAACTTCATTTTGCGCAGCGCCGCGGAGTCGGCAACCCAAATGATGGACGGGTCAGCAAAGAGTCCCTGCCCGAGTTGCAGCCTATACGTGTAGACGCCGGCCATCCGTGGCCGCTCATCATCCACGGCGGCCTCCTTCTCCACGATGGAGGCGAGCGTCAGGATCTGATTAAAGGAATATCCCCCAGAGCTGCCGCGATATTTCTCGGGCACCTGCTCTGCAAAGCGATCGAGCAGGACGCGCACGAACGTCTCCGCGGATGCCGAAACAGGGACGCTCAAGGAGCCTGAGCCGAGGCGGCCCTCCAGGGTTCCCCCCTTCGGTAGATCGAGCCACGGGTAATCGGCGATCAGTGCGGCGCTCGGCTTGCGCAGGATGGTCAAGACATCTGCTGGCTCAAACGGCAGTTCAAGCGTGGTGAGCTTGGCCACGATCTGCTCAATGCGAAGACCACCCCGAATATCGACGCCGAGCATTGGCTCACGATACGGATCAGTCAGCGCAGTTGCAACCTCGGCGGGTGTCATGGATGCTGCGACTTTGAATATGCCAGCCTGAAGTTTCCCGTCGAGACCAGCTACGCGCACCGCATAGATAAAGCCAATCTCGTCGGCGATCAGCCCAGCATCGTGCAACTGGCTGGCAATGGCAGCAGTACCTGTGCCTGCGGCAATTTCCACCGTTACCAGGGTGGTGTCGCTTCCGGCAGGTTCGGTTGTGCGCGTGCCGAGGCGCTCCTCAATGATGTCGCTAATGATCGGTAGCGTGGCGATCCCTGGTGAGCGCACACCGGCTGTCACGAGTGCGTCGCCTATCAGTGATGGGGCGACAACGCGGAATAGAACGAGAGTGAGCGCGAGCCCTACTGCTAACTTCACCAGGGCAGGGCGCTTCATGTCGCTGACTCTCTCAGGTCAACGGCCAGAGTGGTTGGATCGATGAGCAGCTCTGGATTGAGCGCATCTTCTAGTATCAGCCGTGCCGCTTCTTGATCGACGGCAGCGCGGCGCGCCTCGCGTCGGGCTGGACCCGGTGCGCCGCCGTTGCTCCCCCGTGCCGCGCGGCCGAGCGATGCCTCGGCGCGCTGCGACGAGTAGCGCTCATCAACGAAGGTGATTGGCAGTTGCAGAGCCTCGGCAACCTCGGTCGCCCAGTGCAGTGTGGCGGTGGCCTGGGGGCTCACGCTCCCATCGCTGTGCAGTGGAAGCCCCACCACAAGCTCCGTCACGCGCCCCTCTGCGACGATCGTGCGTAGTCGCTCGGCGTCAGCTGACGCGGTGGGGCGACGCATCATGGTTGGGATTCCACGCGGTACTGCGGAGTCTTCACGAATGGCGAGGCCGATTCGCCGTTCGCCGAGATCGATGCCGAGGGAGCGGCGTGGCGGCGTAGCGCTCACGAACGTGTCACCGCGACGCCGAGTGCCTGCGCGAGAGCTTTTACCGCCTCGTCAGCGCTGCTGCCAACGGCGCCGCGACCCTGCCCCATCACCGGTCGTCCCCCTCCACGCCCGCCGAGTGCGGTCGCCGCAGCGGCGGCGAGTGCGCCAGCGTCATGCGCGGCACTCCCTTCAACAGTGACGAAGATCTCTGGGCTTTCAGCGGGGCGTACGAGCGCAAGGACACCAGCGCCTATCTTCTTGCGGAGCTGCTTGGCGGCCTCCTTCAAGGCCTCGTCACCTTCAACATCAAGCATCGCGACAAGGATTGAGAGCGCGCCCTGCTTGGTCGCCTGCGTTGCGAGAGCGGCGAGGTCAATACGGGCTGAGCCGCCAGCCTTGGCGCGACGCTTCGCCTCTTTCAACTCCGCCTGCAGGGCGGCAATGCGCTGCGGCACCGTGTGGGCATCTTGGGCGCCCGCCGCCTCAGCGCTCGCCTCAAGGGTGCGCGACTGCTGCCGCAAGTATTCGTCGGCGGCAGCCCCAGTGAGCGCCTCAATACGGCGGAGGCCAGAGCCGATGCTTCGTTCGCTCGTGATCACGAAGCTCCCGATCTGGCCGGTGGCGCGACAGTGAGTGCCGCCACAGAGCTCGTGCGAGTACTCCTCCATGCGCACGGTGCGCACGACCTCGCCGTACCTCTCATCGAAGAAGGCGTCGGCGCCAGCCTTGACCGCCTCGCCCATGCTCATCTGCGCCACGACGACCGCCATATCCTCTCGGATGGCTCGTCGCACCTCGGCCTCCGTCTGATCGCACTCATCGCGCGTGAGTGAGCGCTCCAGGGGATAGTCGAAGCGCAGGTATTCGGGGTGCACGAGCGAGCCGCGCTGCTTCGCATCTGCCCCCGCAATTATGCGGATTGCTCGGTGTAGAACGTGTGTCGCTGTGTGGTTGCGCATCGTGGCGGCACGACGTACCGGCTCGACACGCATGCTGACGGCATCTCCCACCTTGAGTGGTGCCGCAGCGCGAATCGTATGCACGGTGAGCACGCCAACTGGGCGCTGCGTATCGCTGACCTCCGCGAGCAGCTTCCCGCGCGCGTCAAGGATTTGCCCCGCATCACCAACCTGTCCGCCGCGCTCCGAATAGAACGGGGTGCGACCAACAATCAGTTGCCCCTCGTCGCCTGCCGCCAACGAAGTGACCTCGGCGCCGTCACGAAGGAGAGCCATGATTGTGCTCTCAGCGTCAAGTTGTTCATAGCCGACGAACTCCGTTTCGCTCACACGTCGCAGGATCTCTTCATAGAGCGCGGTCGTGACGGCGATCTCCGCAAGGGCGGCCTTCTTGCCGCCGCGGCTGCGTTCACGCTGCTCGGCAAGGGCGCTCTCGAAACCGGCGCGATCAACAGCGACACCGCGCTCAGCGGCGAGTTCAACGGTGAGATCGATCGGGAAGCCGTAGGTGTCGTGCAGCTTGAAGGCAATCTCGCCGCCGAGCGTTGGACTTGCAGCGGGTAGATCATCGGCGCGACGGCCAACGACGCTCTCCCCTGCGCCGAGTTCGGCGAGCGCATCGCCGAGCAGGCTCGAACCGGCATCGAGCGTGCGTGCGAACTGCGCCTCTTCGCGCTCGATCCCTTCAAGGATCGCTGTCTCTCCATCGTGCAGGTACGGATACGAAGGCCCCATGATCGCCACGACTTCCCGGGCGATTGCGCCAAGGAATGGCTTAGTGATGCCGAGGAGTCGCGCATGGCGCACCGCGCGACGGATGATGCGGCGCAAGACGTAGCCACGCCCCTCATTCCCTGGTCGCACGCCGTCGGCGAGCAAGAAGGTCACGGCGCGCGAGTGATCGGCAATCACCTGATAGCTGAAGCGCTGCGCGTCAAACTCGGCCATCGAGTGCTTCGTGATCTTGCGCATCGCCGCGTGGATCGGCAGGAAGAGGTCGGTGTCGTAGTTGGAGAGCACCTGCTGCGAAACGCTGGCAAGTCGCTCAAGGCCCATACCAGTATCGACGCTCTTGAACGGGAGTTCGGTGCGTCGGCCATCAGGGTGCTGCTCGTACTGCATGAAGACGAGATTCCACACCTCAAGCCAACGCGGGCAGTGCTCGGAGTGATCTGGGAGACAGTCGGCACCGCACGAGAGATCTGCACCACGATCGAAGTGGATCTCTGAGCAGGGGCCGCATGGACCCGTTTCTGCCATGCGCCAGAAGTTGGCGTCGTTCCCCCTGTCGACGTCGCCCCATCGTGCGAGTCGATCGGCGGGCACGCCAACCTCCTTCAACCAGATGTCGGCCGACTCGTCGTCATCGCTATACACCGTGACCGCGAGGCGATCGGCAGGGATCCCCGCCTCGACGGTGAGGAACTCCCAGGCCCAGAGGATCGCGTCGCGTTTGAAGTAGTCGCCGAACGACCATGAGCCGAGCATCTCAAAGAGGGTGTGGTGTCGTGGCGTTCGGCCGACCTCTTCGAAGTCGTTGTGCTTCCCCGCTACACGGAGGCAGCGCTGGTAGTCGACGGCGCGGCGATACGAGCGGGTCTCAGCACCACTGAAGAGCTCTTTGAACTGCACCATCCCCGAGTTCGTGAAGAGGAGGGTGGCGTCGCCAGCGGGAACGAGAGAGGCGCTCGGCACCTGGGTGTGCCCACGCGCCTCAAAGAACGCCACGAACCGAGACCGAAGTTCGGCGGCGCTCTGCGTTGGGATTCGGGGATCGCGTTCCACGCTCGGAGTGTACCCGAGGGGATCGCCGCCTTAGGGTCGCTGTCCTCGCTCCCAATCGGTCGCAATCCGTGCGGTCAGCCGCTCACCAAGCAGCGCACCAATGAGCGGGGCTGGCCACGCCGTGCCGCCCACGGGGTAGAGCCCGCCCAACAGGCGCTCTGCCGCCACCTGAAAGAGGAGGGCGCCGACGACTGCACCGAGGAGCCCAACAGGGAGGGCTGCGCGCGCGGAAAGGAGCCACCCAGCCAGCAACGCGACACCAACCGAGAGGGCAATAAGGAGCGGCGCCGGCTCAATCATGCGGAGCGTTGTAGGCGGGCGATTCGCGCGCCGGCCACAAGCGTCTCCCCGTCGTAGAGCACCACCGTCTGCCCTGGCGACGGCGCCCAGAGCGGATCGTTCAACGCAAGTGTTGCGGCACCGCCACCAAGGCCCGTCACTGTGCCCTGCGCAAGCGCACCGCGATGTCGAATACGCGCCAGGCCCTGCACCTGCGCACCGCTGGCAATGAGCCCCTCTGGTGTTGCGGCCTCGACAAGTGGAATGCTGCGCACGTCGAGCGCTGCACGTGGCGCAACGGTGATCCGATTCGTCACTGGATCTACAGAGCTGACATAGCGCGCCGAGACACCGCTCCCGGGGAGGCCCCTGCGCTGCCCAATGGTGAACCCTTCGCTTCCGGCATGCGTTCCAACAACAGCGCCAGATTCGTCAACGACCTCACCCTCGCCGCGTGCAGCGCCGCGTTCACTCAGAAGGCTGCGGTAATCACCATCTGGAACGAAGCAGATCTCTTGGCTCTCCGGCTTCTCTGCGGTGACGAGACCACGTGACCGGGCTACCTCGCGCACTTCGGGCTTCGTCATGCCGCCGAGCGGGAAACGCGCGCGCGCGATTGCAGCACTGTCGAGTCCGTGCAAGAAGTATGTCTGGTCCTTCTCGGCATCAACAGCGGCACGCAGTCGCCAGGAGCGCCCGTCATCGGAGACGGCGCGACGTGCATAGTGCCCGGTGGCAACAGCATCACAGCCGAAGAGGGCGCTCCCCTTGCCAACGAGTGCACCGAACTTCACCGCCGTATTGCAGCCAACGCAGGGGCTTGGCGTCTCACCGCTCTGATACGCCGCAACAAATGGCTCCAAGACGGCATCGGCGAACTCTTGTTCAAGGTTTTGAATGTGGAACGGGATGCCGAGATGGTCGGCAACGCGACGCGCATCATCGGCGGCATCAAGGGTGCAACAGCTCTTGCGATGTCCATCACGCTGATCGGCGACGCTGTGCAGTCGCATCCACACGCCCACCACTTCGTGGCCCGCCTCAACTAAGAGAGCAGCAGCCACTGATGAGTCGACCCCACCTGAGAGTGCAACGAGTACGCGCTCCGGTGCGACTGCCTCTGGTGCCGCCTGCCAACCTGCAGGGAGCGCGCCGAGCGGTGATGTTGTGAGCGTCATGCTGGCACCGCCGTGCGCACACGCTCTAGCACGGAGCGCACCACCGTTGCCGCGTGGCGTGCCTCCTCCACTGTGCAGGCGCGCCCAATGGTGAGGCGTAGGCCACCACGTGATTCACCCTCGCTATGCCCCATTGCGCGGAGTGCCTCAGAGGGCTCGCGGGATCCGCTAATGCACGCTGACCCTGTCGAAGCGGCAATTCCCGCATGATCGAGTGCAGCGACGAGATCGTCGCCGAGCGCCCAGCCCGCCGCATATGAACGATGGCCAGTGAGGCGCGTCTCAGATCTAAATGGTGCGCCGGTCGGCACCAGCCCGAGCGAAGCAAGTGGGCCGAGCGCATCATCAAAAGCGTTGGTGAGCGCAGTGAGGTGCTGGCGTGTCTGTACGGAGTGGAGACGGTGCGCGCGATACGCGGCGGCGAATCCCGCGGCGAGCACAACGGCCTCGGTACCACCGCGACGCCCGCGCTCCTGACCGCCGCCAACGACGAGTGGCCGCACCTTAGCATCTGCCGCACTGATCAACGCGGCGATGCCGAACGGCCCGCCGACCTTGGCGGAGCCAACAACAAGATGCGCAGCTCCGGTCGATTGGGCGTCAAGCGCGTGGTGGTAGGCAGCCTGTACCGCATCAACCACGAGAGCTCTGCCGCCGGATGCACGCCATCCAGTGACGAACGTTGCCCATGGCTGGATGGTGCCGACCTCACCTGAGGCGAGCGCGAAGAGCCCCACGGCTTCAGCGCGATCGGCGCGTAGCGCTGCAACCTGCATCACACCGTGCGGGTCGAGGGCGAGCAGCTCCACAGCGCCGCCCGCGGCAGCATGCTGGGCCGCCAGGGCGCGAGATCCGCGGTGCTCCCCCGCCGTCGTGACGAGGGTGAGGGCCGGCGTCAAGGCGGAGTGGAGGCCGAGGGCGAGCGCCTCCGAGGCGGTAGCCGTAAAGGTGATCTGTCGCGGCTCCACGCTGAAATCTTGGGCGAGGCTGGCCCGCGCGTCATCAAGGATTGCTCGTGCCCGTCGAGCCTCGGTGTGGCCGCCGTTTGGATTGCCGATGCCAGCACGCTGCAGGTCCGCCATCAAGTCAACAACCTCTGGGAGCGTCGGCGATCCCGCCGCGTGGTCCAGGAAGAGTCGGATTGGCGTCATCGAACGAAGGCTACTGTGACTCCCGCATTTCGGCGCGGCGGCCCGCGTCACGGCGCCGGTCGTTCTCGTTCAACAGGCGCTTGCGCAGGCGCAGCGCTGAAGGGGTCACCTCAATGAGCTCGTCTGGGCCGATGAACTCGAGGGCGTTCTCTAGCGCCATACGGCGCGGCGGGGTCAAGCGAATCGCCTCATCGTGCGAGTGAGTGCGCATATTGGTGAGCTTCTTCTCACGGACCGCGTTCACATCCATGTCGCCAGGCTTCGCGCTCTCGCCAATGATCTGCCCCTCATAGGTCTGCTCGCCCTCATTGACGAAGAGTTCGCCGCGCTCCTGAATGCCGTAGAGCGCATAGCCAGTGGTCATACCTGTGCGGTCGGAGATGAGGCAGCCGTTCGTGCGATGTGGGATCTCGCCAACCCACGGCTTGTAGCCAGCGGAGAGCTGATGGATCAGTGCGGTGCCGCGCGTCTCGGTCAGGATGCGACCGCGTACGCCGATCAGGCCGCGCGTTGGAATCAAGAAGTCAACGCGGGCGCGACCGTCTGCACCGTGCGAAATGTTCTCCATGCGCGCACGACGCTCAGCCATGATGCCGGTGATGACACCAACGAAGTCGACTGGCACGTCGATCGTGAGCTGCTCAAATGGCTCCTCAATGCCGTTCTCGGTTCGATGAAGCAGCACCTCCGGTCGTGAGACCTCAACCTCAAATCCTTCGCGACGCATCTGCTCAACGAGGATCGCGAGCTGCAGCTCGCCGCGGCCGCGCACCTGGAATGCTTCGCCTGAGTCGGTAGGGCTGACCTCAATCGCAGGGTTGCCGAGCACCTCTTTTTCGAGTCGGGCCTTCAACTGTCGTGAGGTGAGGAACTTTCCGTCCTTGCCACCGATCGGGCTCGTGTTGACGCCGAAGGTCATCTGCAGCGTTGGCGGATCAACATGGAGTCGCTCAAGTGGGCGCGGATCAGCTGGGTCGGTGATCGTCTCACCAATCTCAACGTCGGCGAGCCCAGCAATGCCAACGATTTCGCCAGGGCCGGCCTCAGCAACTTCGACGCGCTCGATCCCCTGCGGCAGGGTGAGGCTGGTGACGGTTCCGCTGACGGCGCTCCCCTCGCGAATGATGGTGATCTTGGCACCCTTGCGGACAATACCGTTGCGAATGCGACCGACAGCGATACGGCCGACGAAGTCGTTCGCGGCGAGGTTCGTGATCAGCACCTGCAGTGGGTGGCCTGGCTCGTGCATCGGTGCGGGGGCGGTAACGAGAACGCAGTCGAGGAGTGGGATCAGGTCGGTGCCAGGCTGCTCCATGTCACGCGTGGCGGTACCGGCACGGGCATTCGTATAGACGATTGGGAAGTCGATCTGCTGCTCGTTCGCACCGAGGTCAAGGAAGAGCTCGTAGACCTCGTCGATCACCTCCTTGATGCGCGCATCGGGGCGGTCGATCTTGTTGATGACGAGGATGACGGGGAGCGATCGAGCCAGTGCCTTCGAGAGGACGTAGCGCGTCTGTGGGAGTGGCCCCTCGGAGGCATCCACCAAGAGGAGGACTGCATCTACGGCGAGGAGGCTTCGCTCCACCTCTCCGCCGAAGTCGGCGTGCCCTGGGGTGTCGACAATGACGACGCGGACCCCCTTGAAGTCGATGGCGGTCTCCTTGGCGAGGATCGTGATCCCCTTCTCGCGCTCAAGGTCACCGCTATCCATGACGCGCTCAACAAGCTCTGCATTGGCTCGGAAGGCGCCATTCTGGCGGAGGAGGCTATCGACCAGGGTGGTCTTGCCATGGTCAACGTGCGCGACGATACCGACCGTGCGGATGCCGGTTTGCGCGACGAGACCTGCGGGTGGATTAACTGTGGTCATCGGGAGATTCTCGCACGCTTCGCCGACCCGTATACTTCTCGGCATGACCGTTGCTGCGCACATCATCATTTCAGGCCCTCCGATAGCCCCTGGGGTCGCCCGCCCAGAGCTCTCGCGACTGGTTGAGGCCGCCTGGTCTGGCGGTGCACATCCGATCCTTATTTCGGGCCTCACGACGGGCGAAGTCGCGCCCACCTTGAGCCGCGCCACCCTCTCGGGCGAGCACGCCGCTGTGGCCGCAGATGCGTTCGGTGAGGTCGCAGGGACGACGGCGGTGATCACCCTGCCGTTGAGCCATGCGGGCGTTGATCCGGAGACGATTACGGCGCTGATTTCAGGGCATGGCCGACAGGGCGAGCAGGTACTCGTCGCAGCGCGAAATGGAGAGAGTGGCCCGATTCGTCTCACACCCATCGAGCACGCCGGTTTGCCCGAGATGCAGTTGGAGTGCGGCGATGAGGGTGCGGTCAGCCCCTCTGATGGCCGCGCTGCGCTGGCCTACGAAGCGCCACCTGCGGATACCAACGCCGTTGACCCTTGGGAGCGGCGCGGCGCCCAGGCCGAGGAGCGCTAGCTCTTAACTGAACGCACCGAGAGGCCGAGTTCGGCCCACTGCTTCGCGTCTGGCTCAGATGGCGCTTCGAGCATCAGGTCGCTTCCCGACTGCGTCTTCGGGAAGGCCATCACTTCGCGAATGTTGATCTGGCCGGCGAGCAGCGCCGCCCATCGCTCAACGCCGATGGCGATGCCGCCGTGTGGCGGTGCGCCGTATTCGAAGGCATCGAGCAGCGCACCAAATTTTGCTCGTGCATCCTCAAGTGAGTGACCCATCAGTGCGAAGGAACGCTCGAGGAGTGCGCGGTCGTGGATGCGAATCGAGCCCCCACCAAGCTCCCAGCCGTTGAGCACAATGTCGTACTGCTGCGCAAGTGCTCCGGAAGCGGGATCGCTCTCGCTGCGCTTCGCAGGATCGCCCGACGTGGTGGCGAGCAGGTTGAGATGCTCGGGAACAGGCGCGGAGAATGGATTGTGCGTTGCATCCCATCGACCCGACTCGGACTCCCACTGATACATCGGGAAGCGGTGCACCCAACAGAAGGCGAGCACATCGGGATCGGCGAGTCCCATCTCGAGCGCAACCTCGACGCGCAGACGACCAAGTACTTCGGCCGAGAGGATGCGCGGACCAGCGACGATCAGGAGCAGGTCACCCTCGGCATGCGTTGCTTTGCCGCCCGTTTCCGACCAGAGTGCGGCGGTTGCTTCTGGGGAGAGGAACTTGGCAATCGGCGAACGAACCTCGCCATCCGGCTGTAACGCAATCCAGACGAGGCCGTTCGCGCCGTAGCGCTTGGCGCGCTCGGTAAGGTCATCAACATCGGAACGAGTGATCGCACCGCGGCCGGCAACGCGAATGGCGCGGATGCGTCCACCGCTGGCGCGTGTCTCATCGAACACCTTGAATCCGGTGCTCTCAGGGAGCACTGCACCGAGATTGATCAACTCCATCGCAAAGCGAATGTCGGGTTTGTCGGAGCCGTAGCGCTCCATCGCCTCGTCGTAGGTGAAGGTTGGCAGGGGCAGCTGCTGAATTGGGCGATCGGGTCGGATGCGCTTCGTCACCTGGATCACCATCGCTTCGACGTAGGCGCGCACGCTCGCCTCGTCCACAAAGCTCATCTCGATGTCAAGCTGGGTGAACTCTGGCTGACGATCGCCGCGCAGGTCCTCGTCGCGGAAGCAGCGGGCGATCTGGAAGTAGCGGTCAAAGCCCGCGACCATCAAGAGCTGCTTCATCTGCTGCGGCGACTGCGGCAGCGCATAGACACTCCCCTGCTGCAGCCGTGATGGCACGATAAAGTCCCGCGCCCCTTCAGGGGTCGACTTGATCAGGATTGGCGTCTCTACCTCAACAAAGCCGTGCTCGTGATGCACTTCGCGAATGGCCTGCACCATCGCGCTGCGCAGGAGGATCCGGTCGCGCAGTGGCTCACGGCGCAGGTCGAGGTAGCGGTACTTCAGCCGCAGGCTCTCGTCGACGGGGGTGTCGGTGTCATTGATATAGAAGGGTGGGGTCTTGGCCTGTGAGAGCACGGTCACGCTCTCACCCGCGACCTCAATGCCGCCGGTGGCGAGCTTCTCGTTCTCGGTACCCGCACGTCGTGCTGCGACGGTCCCCTCAACGGCGATCACCCACTCGCTCCGCGCGTCGGTGAGGGCGGCGTGCGCTTCGGGGGCGACGGCGGCGTCAACGACCACCTGAACGATGCCATAGCGATCGCGAAGGTCAATGAAGAGGAGGCTGCCGTGGTCACGTCGGCGGTGGACCCAACCGGCGAGCCGTACGCGTCGACCAACGTCGCTTGGGCGCAGTGCGCCGCAGACGTCGCTCCGTAGGCCCGTGGTCAGCTTTGCCGCGTCGGTCATGCTACCCCTCGTTCTGCACCAGGCGAAGTGCCGCGGCGATCACGCCGCCACGCTCCGCTGGCTCCGCCTGACTCGCCTTGACGAGATCTCGCAAGGTGAGGCGCCCATCTGGCTCGACGATGATGACCGCCAACGCGCCATCGCGCACGGCGCCCTCCAGCTGCTTGCCGATCTTGCGTGTGCTGACGTCGGCACGTGCGCTCGCCCCCGCAGCTCGCAGTTCGCCGGCGATCGCCACGCGGCTCGCCACCGAATCGGGCTCAATGCCCGCGACCACAAGTGCGGGGCCGCTCGCGGCTGCGGGTAGAAGTCCGCGCGCCGCAAGCGCGAGCACAACACGGTCGATGCCGATGGCAAAACCGATCGCAGGGGTTGGCGTGCCCCCGAGTAGTTCGACGAGTCCGTCATAGCGACCGCCACCGCCGAGCGCCCCCTGCTGACCCTGCTCTCCCGGGAGGAGGTACTCCCACGCGGTGCGGGTGTAGTAGTCGAGGCCGCGAACCAGTCGCGGCGCTGGGAGAACAGTGGTGCCAATCGTCGCCAGTCCCGCGGTGACCGCCGTGTAATGCGCCGCACACTCGGCGCAGAGGTGATCGGTAATCACAGGTGCGCTCGCTGCACGCCGGACCACCGCAGGCTCTTTCGAGTCGAGAAGGCGCAGCGGGTTCGTGGCGAGTCGTGACTGATCCACCTCGGTCAGCTCCTGCGACACCGGCGTGAAGTGAGCGCGCAACCTCGCAACGTAGTCAGGGCGGCAGGCTGGGCATCCGACAGAGTTTAGATGCACTTCAACATCAGTAAGGCCCAATTCGCGCAGGTAGGCGGCGCCGAGCTCGATCACCTCGAGGTCAATTCCTGGTCCACCGTCGCCGATTGCCTCAATATCAAATTGCGTGAACTGTCGATAGCGCCCCTTCTGCGGACGGTCGTAGCGGAAGAGCTGCGCAACAGTTGCAATGCGCACGGGCTGCGGCTGTGAGCGCATGCCGTGTTCGATGTAGGCCCTAACGGCGCCCGCGGTTGCCTCAGGCCGGAGCGCCAAGGTGATCGCATCGTCACCACGCGGCTCTAGGCGATAGAGCTCTTTCGCAACGATGTCTGAGGTGCCACCAACGGCGCGTTCGAAGAGTGCGCTCTCCTCCGCGATAGGCAACTCGATGCGTGCGTACCCGGCGGCGTCTGCGGCGGCCCAGGCGCGATCCGTGGCCCAGCCGTGCGCTGACGCAAATGGCTCAAGCAGGTCGCGAAGTCCGCGAGGAGACTGGAAGCCGCTCACTGGTGCTGCTCCCGCGAGACGCTCCGAACGCCACGAACGCGCTCAAGTCGGGCCATCAGCCTGGCAAGTTCGCTAATCGAGCCGACAGCAAGGGTCATCAACATCTCCGCATTCGTTTGGCCTGTCGTCTGCACAGTAGCGGACAGGATGTTCACCTTCTGCTCTGCTACCACCTGGGTGATCTCTGAGAAGAGGCCGGTGCGGTCGAGTCCCTCCACGCGAATCGTCACTCGGTAGCTCTCCGTGGTGGCTGGCGTCATCTCCCACTCCACATCAATGAGGCGCGACGCCTCTCGGGCGGAGGTTGCGGCGTCGCAGCTGGCGAGGTGCACTGTAACCCCCTTGCCACGCGTAATGAAGCCAACGATGGGGTCACCTGGGAGTGGACGGCAGCAGCGGCCAAATCGCGTCAACAGGTCGGGCACACCCTTTACGCGGATTCCGCCGGTTCGCTCAGCTGGGGCGATCGCCGCTGCACTCGTGCTCAGCGGCAACAGTAACTTCGCGTCGTCGGAGGCAACGCCGAGCCGCGAGACGACCTGCTGTGGACCAACGGCACCGTAGCCGATCCCCGCGTAGAGATCATCAACGCTCCCCTGGTTCAACTGCTTGGCGACCTCCTCAAGGCGATCTCGGCCGATCGACTCAAGGGTGGTGCGGGCGAGGCGGCGTAGTTCACGCTCCAGAGACTCACGACCGTGCAGGACATTCTCGTCCCGCTCCTGGTGTTTAAACCACTGGCGAATTTTGTTGCGGGCCTGTCGCGTAGTGGCCACATTAAGCCAGTCGCGACTCGGCCCATGCTTCCCGCGCGCCGTTACCACCTCGATGATGTCGCCCGACTTCAATCGATACTCCAGCGGCACCAGGCGATTGTTGACCTTCGCACCAATGCAACGGTGACCGATATCGGTATGCACGAGATAGGCGAAGTCGAGCGGCGTTGCGCCGGCCGGAAGCTCTTTCACATCACCCTTCGGCGTGAAGACGTAGACCTGATCCTGGAAGACATCAAGCCGAACGCCCTCAAGGAACTCTGAGGCGTCGGTGACGTCACGCTGCCACTCAAGAAGTTGGCGTAACCAAGCGAGTTTTGCGTCATAAGCGGCGTCTGGTTGCGTTCCGTCCTTATAACGCCAGTGCGCGGCGATCCCAACTTCGGCAACCTCGTGCATTGACCTGGTGCGGATCTGCACCTCGAGTGGGCGACCGTCGAGCGCCACGACCGCAGTGTGGAGACTTTGATAGAGGTTGTTCTTCGGCACGGCGATGTAGTCGTCGAATTGATTCGGAATCGGTCGCCACACGCTATGGACCGCACCGAGTGCGGCGTAGCAATCGCGAAGGTTCTCGACAATCACGCGAATGGCGTAGACGTCGTAGATCTCCGAGAAGTCGCTCGATCGCCGCGCCATCTTCTTGTGGATTGAGTAGAGGTGCTTCGCGCGGCCGGAGAACTCCGCCTCGATCCCAGCCCGCTCGAGTTCAGGCTTGAGGATGGCGATGGCACGATCAACGTAGTCAGCACGCAAGTCCCGTCGAAGCTCAACCAAGCTCGCCAGTTCGTGATACCGCTCGGGTTCGAGCGCCTTGAAGGCGAGATCCTCGAGCTCCCACTTCATCTGCCAGATACCGAGACGCTCTGCGAGTGGCGCGTAGATCTCAAGCGTCTGCCGGGCAATGCGGCGCTGCTTCTCTGCGGGGAGTGCGGCGAGGGTGCGCATATTGTGCAGCCGATCACCAAGCTTGATCAGCACCACGCGAATGTCTTGCGACATGGCAAGGAACATCTTCCGAATGTTCTCGGCGTGCTGTTCTTCTGCGCTCATTGCAGAGAACTTGCTCAATTTGGTGACGCCATCGACGAGGGTGCCGACCTCATCGCCGAAGCGCTCTGCGATCTCGGCGGTAGTTACCAACGTGTCCTCTGGAACGTCATGGAGCAGTGCGGCGACGAGGGTGGCTGCATCAAGCCCGAGATCGGCAAGGATCAGCGCCGCCTCAGCGGGGTGGGTTACATACGGCTCACCCGAGGCACGCACCTGTGTGCCGTGTGCCTCTACGGCGAAGAGGAAGGCATCATCAACAAGGCGTGCCGCCTCCGCCGTACCGATGCCCGCGGCCACCTTGTCACGCAGCGCCTCGCGGAGTGACTCGACCGGTCGGGCAAGTGCGCGGACCTTGGCGATAGGATCCGCGGCGGGGCGCTTGGCCCGAGGCGTCTTCTCTACTGGCTGCGGCTCAATGCTCATAGTTTCGGAGAATAGCCGAGCGACGCGAGCGCGCTACGCGCCGCCGCCGCCTCATCCCAGGCCTCGTCAACGCCGCGGCGTTCAATCGTTCGCTCATGCCCCTTCCCTGCCAGAAGCACGACGTCACCTGGTTGGGCGGCGCCGATCGCCGCACGAATAGCGGCGGCACGGTCATGAAGGATCTCGAGGCTGCTGCCTGGGAGCGGAGAGGCGGCAAGAAATGCAAACCGAATGGCTTCCGCGATGCGATCAGGATCCTCGCCCCGCGGGTCCTCATCGGCGATCCATACCAAGTCAGCACCCGTTGCGGCTTGCCCGACCGCCGAACGTCGGCCAGGATCGCGCTCACCTGCAGCACCGGTAACGAGCAGCAGGCGCCCCTCGGGGCTGCACAGCTCGCGCGCCACCGCCACCGACGCCGTCAGTGATGGACCTGTGTGCGCAAAGTCGACAATCACACGGAACGGCTGCGTGCCCTCGATCAGCTGACTTCGGCCGGGAGGGCCAACCTCAGCCTCAACCGCGGCGATTGCTGCGGGGAGTGGCAGGCCCCATGCGGCGACGAGCGTAAGCGCTGCGGCCGCGTTCGCGGCATTGATGCGTCCGGGCATCGTGAGGTGCAACTCCGCCATCACGCCGTTGATCAGCACCTCGTGATCCGAGTAAGCATCAAAGCGAGCCACCTGCAACCCGGCAGCCGCAGCCACATCGGCGAACGGCTGCACGGCAGGGTCACTCGCATGCACCACCACCACGCGCGGCAGTTGGCGTGCGTGACTCGCGGCGCTGCCCACTGTTCTCGCCACGAGCTTCGCCTTGGCGGCCCGATACGCATCGAGGCTCGCATGGAAGTCAAGATGGTCTGGCGAGAAGGTCGTGTAGATTGCCGCGGCAAA
>NZ_JBBAWK010000006.1:0-59132 GCF_040397215.1 Candidatus Limnocylindrus sp. | reverse complement strand
GGATCGCCGCCTTCCGTACGGGTCTGGCAAAGCGCAACGGCACAGGCGACAATGAGGACGAAACTGACGAGGCTCCAGAGATCGCCAAGGTTGTGAAGGCACCTCGCCCAACAACCAAGGGTGGCACTCCATCTAAGGGGAAGCCGGTCGCAAAGGGGAAGCCAGCCGCGAAGAAGCGGTCGGGTCGCTAAGAGTGGCCCGTCCAGAGAGCAGAGGACGGCGATGAGGGCAGATTCGATCGACGTCTACACGGGGAACGCCAACCCCGAACTTGCGGCGAAGATCGCACGCTACCTCGGACGCCAGATCGGCAAGGCAGAGGTCTTCGCCTTCGCCAACGAGAACATCTTCGTCAAGATTCTCGACAACGCCCGCGAGAAAGATGTCTTCATCGTGCAGCCCACATCTCGCCCGGTGAGCACCTCCATCATGGAGCTGCTGATCATGATCGACGCGTTCAAGCGCGCCTCGGCCGGCCGCATCACCGCGGTCATTCCATACTACGGCTACGGTCGCTCCGACAAGAAAGATCAACCACGCGTGCCGATCACGGCACGACTTGTTGCCGACATGCTGCAAGTTGCCGGCGCAAACCGCATCCTCACCCTCGATTTGCACCAGGGCCAGCTCCAAGGATTCTTCAATGTCCCCGTCGACGAGCTGACCGCAGTGCACCTTCTCTCCAACTACATGCGCCAGCGCGGCACCGAGAACCTCGTCGTCGTGACCGACCTTGGCTTCGCGAAGCGCGCGCGCACCTTTGCCGAACTGCTGAATGTGCCACTCGCGATCGTTGAGAAGCGACGCGAAGGGAATAACGACCAGGCCGAGGTGCTGAACGTCATCGGTGACGTGAAGGGGAAGCGCGTCGTCATCGTCGACGACGAGATTGATACCGCTGGCACACTCACGGAAATTGTCCGTGCCATTGAGAAGGCCGGTGCGATTGAGGTAACGGCATGCGCTACACACGGCGTCTTTTCTGGTCCGGCAATTGAGCGAATCGAAAACTGCAGCGTGCTCGAGGTGGTGGTGACCGACTCCATACCAATGCCGGTCGACGCAAAGAGCACGAAGATCAAGCGTCTCTCCTCTGCGCCGCTCTTCGGTGAGGCAATCCGACGCATTCATCTCGGTGAGTCGGTTGGTGCCCTCTTCGGAAAAGAGTCGGCTACCGCTGAGGAGATGCTCTTCTGGGATGAGCACCAGACGGGGCCAGTCTCGACCGTTCCAACGAGCGAGAAGCGAACGCGGCGGCGATGACCCTCAAGCTGCATCGCCCAGACGAGCGCGGCGCCATTGTTGCGCGCGCTCCTGAGAAGAACGTTGACTGGCGCGCATCACTCCGCAGCCCGCGATGGAACGTCGCGCCCATGAGCAATCCTGAAATGAATCCGACCAGCAGGCCGGCAAGCGCCCTCTTCTGGGTTGTGCTCGCCGCGCTTACCTTCGGCATCCTGGTGATCGGGTACTCCGCCGGATTCTGGCGCTAGGCCTCCGCCCGCGATGGTCTTTGGCTTTCTCTCCCGACTTGTAGATTCAAACGACCGCGAGCTCGGTCGCCTCAAGCCGATCCTAGACGCCGTTAACGCGCGCGCCACCGAGATGGAGGCGGCGACCGACAATGAGATTCGGTCGCGCATTGACGCGATCTCCGCCGTGCTGCGCACCCTTGACGGCGAAGCGCTGAAGGTGGCGCTCGACAAAGAGTTGCCTGAGATTCTCTCCGCCGCTCGCGAAGCATCGCGTCGCACCACAGGAATGCGCCCGTACGACGAGCAGATCCTCGGTGCCATTGTGTTGCACCAGGGGAAGATCGCTGAGATGCGCACCGGCGAAGGGAAGACGCTCGTTGGTCCGCTCGGTGCCACCGTCAACGCCGTTGGTGGCCGCGGCGTGCACGTGGTGACCGTGAACGACTACCTCGCCCGTCGCGACGCACGCTGGATGGGTCCAATCTTCGCCTTCATGGGTCTCAGCATCGGCGTGATTGCGCACGACAGCTCATATCTGTTCGATCCCGAGCATCACAGCAACGACGAGCAGACCGCCAAACTGCGCCCTGTTACCCGACGTGAGGCGTACGCCGCTGATGTGACCTACGGCACGAATAATGAGTTCGGATTCGACTATCTGCGAGACAACATGGTCACCGAGCTTGAAGCGCGTGTGCAGCGCGGCCACGCCTTCGCCATCGTCGACGAGGTTGACAACATCCTGATCGACGAGGCGCGCACGCCGCTCATCATTAGTGGACAGGCCGCAGAGTCGCAGGATCTGTATGCAACGTTCTCAAAGCTTGTGCCACGCCTGCGTGCGCGTGACGCCGGCGCAGAGGGCGGCGGCGACTACTTCCTTGACGAGAAGGAGAAGGCGGTTTCACCAACAGAGGATGGTGTCGCTCGCGTCGAACAGATGCTCGGCATCGAGAACCTCTACAGCGGTGATCCCCTCATGGCTCGACATTTTGAATCGGCGCTCCGTGCGCACGCGCTCTTCAAGCGCGACCGCGACTACATCGTTGAGGGTGGCGAGATTGTTATTGTCGACGAGTTCACCGGACGAAAGATGCCGGGGCGACGTTGGTCTGAGGGCCTTCACCAGGCAATCGAGGCGAAGGAGGGGCTCCACGTTCAGCGTGAGTCAGTGACGCTTGCAACGATCACCTTCCAGAACTACTTCCGCCTCTACAGCAAACTCGCCGGCATGACCGGTACCGCCATGACCGAGGCGGAGGAGTTCAGCAAGATCTACAACCTTGAGGTCACCGCGATTCCAACGCATCGACCGATGGTGCGCGACGATCAGTCCGACCTTGTCTATCGCACTGAGCGTGCCAAGGATGGCGCCATCGTGGAGCACATTAAGGAGCGACGTGCCGCCGGTCAGCCGGTGCTTGTCGGCACCACGTCCGTTGAGCGCTCCGAACATCTCGCGGCGCTACTGAATCGCGAGGGGATTACGCACAACGTCTTGAACGCGAAGCAGCATGAGCGCGAGGCACCCGTTGTTGCACAGGCGGGACGCAGCGGTGCTGTAACGATCGCCACCAACATGGCCGGTCGTGGTACCGACATCGTGCTCGGCGGCAATCCTGCTGGGCTTGCTTCGGAAGCGCTGCGCGTGCGCGGACTCAATCCCGCCGAGGTTGATGCGACGACGTACGCCGAGGCGCTCGCTGAAGCGGAGCGCTCCTGCGCAACAGATCGCGAGATCGTTCTCGCCGCAGGTGGCCTCCGCATTCTTGGCACCGAGCGCCATGAATCGCGCCGTATCGACAACCAGCTGCGGGGTCGCGCAGGCCGCCAAGGCGACCCGGGCTCCTCGCGCTTCTACCTCTCGCTCGAAGACGATCTCATGAAGCGCTTCGCTGGCGAGCGTGTCGTGAGCCTGATGGATCGCCTCGGCTTTGATGAGACACAGGCGCTTGAGTCCGGCATGGTCAGTCGCACGATTGAAGGGGCGCAGACACGCGTTGAGGGGTACAACTTCGACATTCGTAAGCGCGTCGTTGAGTTTGACGATGTCATCAACAAGCAGCGCGCAACCGTCTACGGCGAACGTGATCGCGTGTTGCACGGCGACGATCTAAACCTGACCGTTGAGGATTCGCTCAGCGCAGAGGCGCGCTCCATCGTCATGACCCACTGCCCTCCGGGGATTCCTGCCGATTGGAACTTTGAGGCGCTCAAGGGTGACCTTCGACGCGCTGGCATTGAGCCGCCGGAGAACCTCGAGAACATCGTTGAGGATGCGATCTTGATTGATGCGATTGAGGTTGCCGCACTTGCGGCGCTCAACAAGAAGGCAGAAGAGTTTGGCCCGGAGATTTGGCCGCGCGTCTTACGCGCCGTGATCTTGCGCAGCATCGATCAGCTCTGGGTTGAGCATCTGACTGAGGTGGATGACTTGCGCCGTGGCATTGGGCTGCGCGGATACGCCCAAGAGGATCCGCTCAATGCGTTCAAGAAAGAGGCGTTCAAACTCTATGACGAGTTCCAGGGACTCATCCGCGTCAGCATCGGCCGATCGATCTTGCGCGTTAGCGTGGTGCAGCAGGAGGCGCCGCGCCCCAAAATCGTGGCCACCAGCGCAGCGAGCACCACGTCAGCCCCAGCGCCAAAGGCGCCTGTTGCGGCCGCCGCCACGGTCGGCCGGAACGACC
The DNA here is from genome assembly GCF_040397215.1 of Candidatus Limnocylindrus sp. Taxonomy (NCBI): domain Bacteria; kingdom Bacillati; phylum Chloroflexota; class Candidatus Limnocylindria; order Candidatus Limnocylindrales; family Candidatus Limnocylindraceae; genus Candidatus Limnocylindrus; species Candidatus Limnocylindrus sp. The sequence continues at coordinate 54,967 of NZ_JBBAWK010000006.1, read as the reverse complement.
CGTGCCCCTGTGGCTCTGGGAAGAAGTACAAGAAGTGCCATGGTGCGTAGCGTGAGCAGCAAGTCCCCCGTGGGTGCCGCGGTTCGGCTGGGTGAGGGTGCAGGGTGAGCGTCGACGCCGCCTCCCTGCGGGACCTCCTCGGCCGCATCGAGGCAACCTCGGGGCGTCTTTGACCCTGTAACAAAGGCTGCCCGCCTGGCCGAGATCGAGACGGCAATGCTCGCCCCAGGCTTCTGGGACGACCAGAGAGTAGCTCGGCGGCTCGCCCGCGAAGCGGAGGGACTACGCGAAGAGCTCACCCTCTGGAGGGAGCTCACCACCGCCGCGCGCGACCTCGGCGAACTCTTCGAACTGGCCGAATCAGAGGCTGACCAGGGGCTGCAAGACGAGGTCTCTGCGAAGGCGGCGCTCCTTGAGGGCGACTTCGAGAAGGCGCGCACCTCACTCCTCTTTAGTGGTGAGTACGCCGACGCCGACGCCATCGTCACTCTTCAAGCGGGCGCCGGCGGCACCGAAGCGTGTGATTGGACCGCCATTCTGCTGCGCGCCTACATGCGCTGGGCTGAGCGGCATAGCTTCGCGGCAGAGATCGTGGACTCGACCGATGGCGAAGGTGCGGGGTATCGCAGCGTTGTTCTAGAGATTCGCGGCCGCAATGCGTTCGGATGGCTGCGCGCAGAGCGTGGCGTGCACCGCCTTGTGCGCATCTCACCATTCGATGGACAGAAACGTCGACAGACCACCTTTGCAATGTTCGAGGTTATTCCAGAGGTAGAGGATGATGCCGAAGTCACGCTCAACTGGGATGAGATTCGTGTTGACACATATCGCTCCAGTGGCGCGGGTGGCCAGCACGTGAACAAAACTGAGTCCGCAGTGCGCCTCACCCACCTTCCAACGAACTCTGTCGTCTCCAGTCAGAACCAGCGTTCACAAATGCAGAACCGCGAAACCGCTGAGCGGATGTTGCGCGGCAAGCTGATTGAGCTAAAGATCCGTGCGCGTGAAGATGAGCTTGCGCGTGTGCGTGGCGAGACGATCTCCGCCGGCTGGGGGAACCAGATTCGCAGCTATGTGTTGCACCCGTACCAGATGGTGAAAGACCACCGCACTGGCCAGCAGACCTCAGACACCGTTGGCGTGCTTGATGGCGACTTCGATGCGCTCATCCTTGCTGAGCTTGAGCGGGTCTCCACTGGGGCACCGCTCGCTGGCGGCAGTGTGGATGAGGAGTAGGATCAACCGATGAGCAACGCAGTAGATTTTGGTGCAAGCGAAGGCGCAGTCGTTGACCTGCAGGGTATCTCCGTGACCTACCCGAGTGGCCACATTGCCCTCGGTGATGTGAGCCTCACGATTCAGCGCGGTGAGTTTGTCTTCCTCGTTGGACCGTCGGGTGCAGGTAAGTCCACCCTGATCGGACTTCTCGTTCGCGACGTGCTCCCAACGGCGGGCGAGGTCTACGTTGCGGGCTTTCCGATTCATCGCCTCTCTGGTGGTGAGGTGCCAAAGCTTCGTCGTCGGATCGGCGTCGTCTTTCAAGACTTCCGGCTCTTGCCGCGACGAACCGTTCGCGAGAACGTTGCCTTTGCGCTCGAGGTGACCGGAGCGGCACCAGAGCTCGTTGCCTCCGCTACGGATCGCGCGCTGCGCATCGTTGGCTTGGCGCGTCTCGCCGATCGTTATCCCTCTGAGCTCTCTGGCGGCGAGCAGCAGCGCACGGCAATCGCGCGCGCCATCGTCGGTGAGCCGGAGCTGCTCATCGCCGACGAGCCGACGGGCAACCTTGATCCGCTCATCAGTTGGGAGATCATGGAACTCCTGATGGACATCAATCGGCTCGGCGTCACGGTACTGGTAGCAACCCACGACTCCGACATCGTCACCACGCTACGTCGTCGTGTGATCGGCCTTGAGGGTGGCCGCCTCATTCGTGATGAAGCGAACGCAACATATCACCGGGTGGGCTGATGAGCGTGCAGCGCGAGAGCCAGTCAAATCGCGGTCGCCTGATCCGGCTGAGCATCTCTGCGGCGGCAAATGGGCTCTCTCGTAATCGATTAGCAACGATCGCCGCCACAACGACGATGACGCTGATGCTGATGGTCCTCGCCTCTGTGCTCGTGATTCGAGCAGGCCTCGACGCAGCGCTCTCATATGCCGACTCAAAGGTTGAGGTTATTGCCTATTTAAAGAGTTCTGTCACAGAGAACCAAGCTCGCTCTATTCAGGTGCAAATTGAGGGTATTGACGGGGTTAAGGGGGCTACGTACGTGAGTGCGGACGATGCTCTCGCCGCCTTTAAGGTGCGCCTGAAGGAGCGTGGCGAACCAGACCTCACCGGCAACCTTGGAGTAAACCCGCTGCCCGCCAGCTACGAGATCGCCCTAGACAACCCTGCAGACACGGGGCAGGTTGCTGACGGCCTCGCATCGATTACCTCGGCCTCTTCATTTAGTCGCATCATTGATGGGCGCGCACTTGCAGAGAGCCTCGTCGCCATCACTGGTGCGCTGCGCATCGTTGGGCTGATCATCGTGATCGGCTTCTCGCTTGCGGTGCTCGCCGTGGTCGTCAATGCCATTCGGCTCGCAATCTTGGCGCGCAGCGATGAGATCGCGATCATGCGCATTGTCGGCGCGAGCGCTACCTGGGTGCGCCTCCCATTCATTCTCGAGGGCCTCGCGATCGGGGCCGCCGGAGCGCTGATCACACTCTTCATCTTCGGCATTCTGAGTGCCAGCATTGGCGCCGTCATGCTCAACCTCTTCCGTGTCCTTCCTGTGCAAACGTCGGCGATCCTTGCCGGACAGGTCTCGCTCTCAGTGATCGCCGCTGGGCTCGGCCTTGGAGCGCTCGGCGCGCTACTCTCTCTACGAGGGCGATTAAACTAGTCGCCACGCAGAGCGAAGGAGCACCACCATGAGCCTGCCGCCGAACGGAACGCCGCTCCTCACGCGAGCCGGTCGTCTCCTTCTAGCCGTCATCATTGCCGTTGCCGCCTATAACGCCGGGTTGCGCTCGAGCGGAAACACTGCACAGGGGAACGGCACCCTCAATCTCACGCGCTTCAACGAGGTCCTCACCCTTATTCAGGAGCAGCATGTTGGTACAGAGACCAATGAGGCACTCATTAACGGTGCGATCAAAGGCCTCGTCAACTCGCTAGATGATCCGTACTCCCAATATCTAACCGCCGAAGAGATGGCCTCAATGAAAGAGGGGCTCTCAGGGAGTTTCACTGGCATTGGCGCCGTGATTGACCTGCGCACCTCAGCGGGTGAGCTTTGCACGGCAATCAGTGCAGACTGCCTCCTTACCGTTGCTTCAACAATTGAAGGGGCGCCGGCACGTGCCGCAGGGATTCTCGGTAGCGACAAATTTCTCGCCATTGATGGTGATGCGCTAACTGGTCTCTCCGTTGACCAGGCGGTGCTCAAGGTGCGTGGCGCTGAAGGGACAACTGTGGTCATCACCGTTCGCACGGGCACCACTGCGCCACGCGATGTTTCAATCGTTCGCGCAAAGATTGAACTGCCAGCGGTGGCGACCAAGCAGCTGCAAACAGCCGCTGGGAATCGTGTTGACTACATCGCGCTCAACGAATTCACCGACATCGCTGCTGGCCAATTCCATGACGCACTCCAAAAGATCGTCGGTGCTGGTGGCGACAAGATTGTTTTAGACCTTCGCAACGATCCAGGTGGGTACCTCTCCACGGCGCTCTCCATCGCAAGTGAATTTATTGCCGACGGCGTGGTCTACATCGAAGAGAACAGCAAGGGTGTGCAGTCCAGCACCACAGCGCAGGCTGGCGGGGTCGCGACTAATGCCTCTATTCAGCTTGTTGTGCTGATGAATAAAGGGAGCGCATCTGCGAGCGAGATTCTCGCTGGTGCGCTGCAGGATCGTGGGCGGGCGATCCTCATCGGAGAGACCAGTTTTGGTAAGGGGGTTGTGCAAACGTTCATTGACCTCAGCGACGGTTCTGGTTTAAAGCTCACGATCGCCAAATGGCTGACACCAAACGGGCGCTGGATCCATAAGGTTGGTCTAACGCCCGACATTGCCGTTACCTCGGCCCCTGAGGGCTCAGGCGCCGACCCCGTGCTGGACGCTGCGCTGGGCGCCTTTAAGTAGCGCTCGCGCTGCACAGTACTTGCGCCCTCCCCTTCGGAGGCGTATCCTTCGCCACAGACGAAAGGAGGTGGTGTGCAGTGTCAAATGACAGTTGTACCGCCGCCTCTCACGAGGTCAGCGCATAGTTGACCCGCGAGAGCGGTAAAAACTGAGCAGAGCCCTGGCCTTCGGGCCGGGGCTCTCTCGTCTCCGCCGTTAGTCACCCCGCAGTACACCCGCCCACGGTTGGCGCGTACCCTACAGGGGCGCCCACGGGTGGCAACGCAGCTCGAGAGGAGGTAACGCTATGGCTAAGGCCCCAGTAAAGACGGCGCCCTCCCCTGCCCCAAAGCCGAAGGCGCCCCCCTCGGGGACCACGCTCTCCTCCAACCGCAAAGCATCGTATGAGTACGAGATCATTGAGCGCTATGAGGCGGGGGTCGTACTCTCAGGAACCGAGATCAAGTCGATTCGCGCTGGAAAGGCCGATATCGGCGACGCCTACGTGCGCCTCGAGGCGGGCGAGGGTCGCCTGATCGGCATGCACATCGCGGAGTGGCCCGGTGCCGCCAGCCAGAACCACGAGCCGAAGCGGGTGCGGCGCCTCTTGCTCCACAAGTCTGAGATCATCGCCATCGGTACGAAGGTGAAGACCAAGGGGCTCACGCTGATTCCGCTGCGCCTCTACCTCTCGCGTGGGCGTTGCAAGGTCGAGATTGGCCTCGGGCGCGGGAAAAAGGCCTTCGATAAGCGTGCCGCGATCGCCGATCGCGAGGGGCGTCGCGAGGCGGAGCGCCAGCTCAGCGACTGGAAGCGCGGCGAATAGCTTCGCTCGTACTAGTAATCACACCGCACGCGCGGTATCATCCGCCCCTTGGGGATGCGTGGTTTCGACGGAGATCCGCACCTTGGGAACGCGAGTCGAGGTTGCTATCAGGCCTCGTTAAACCGGTAGCAAAAAGAAGTAACTGGCAATCGCCAGCCTGCTCTCGCCCTCGCTGCCTAAGGCAGTAAGGTGAGCGTGGAAGCGGCCCCCGCTTCGCGGGTCGTGGAAGCGTCATAAAGCGAAGCTGCAGTGATGACGAGCGACGCATAGTCATCGCGTAAGCCCGATTTAGGGACATGTATCTCGGTTGAGGGTCGATCCGGCCTGTGGGAGCGCCTCAACTTAGACTAAACCGCAGGACACGCTCGTAGTGGTCTCAAGGAAGGCTTTTCGGACGAGGAGTTCGACTCTCCTCCATCTCCACCAATTCTTACCCGTCGCGCCGTCGGCGCGCGCTAAGCGATCTCTGCAATGCGCGCCTTGGCCATCGCGAGCAGTAGCTTCTCGTCGATCTCCCAGTCGTTGGGGATCGTGATCGAGTGCTTTAGTACGCGGAGCTCCTTTATCTTTGGAGTAAAAGCGTCGATGACCGCCTTGCTAAACGGATTGATTAGGAGGTACTTCTTCAACGCTGATGCGCCGAGCACATACTGCGTTCCCTTGCGAAGCATCGGTTGGTTGTAGGCGATTACGAACTCAAGCTCTGGATACTTTGCACGCACCACCTTGAAGACCGCGCGCATCGTGCGGGCCTGCTGCGCATCAATGGTTTTGAAATAGGCGGTCGGCGTTGCATGTCGCTGGGACGATGTTGAACCGCGCGAGAAGAGCACCAGCGCATTTGCATGCGCCTGCGAGAATCCGTAGTTCTCTCGCAGATGTGCGATCTGTGCCGGGTAGCGCTCCCCTGCAATGCTCTGCATCACGGTGAACCAGTGTTTCATCGGTTCGCCGTACCGCTTCTCAATTGCAGGGAAGTGAGCCTCCCGTCGTGGATCTTTTGGTGGCATTCCGCTCTGTTTGGAGGTTAGGCTGGAATAACGACGACGCGGCGCACTGGCTCTTCCCCCGCCGACTCGGTCGCGATGCCATCCATCTCCTGGAGCTCAACATGAATCCAACGGCGCTCCAGCGCCGTCATTGGCTCAAGCTGCACTGCGCGGCCGGTCTCCTTCACGCGGTCTGCCGCCTTGCGTGCAAGTGCGCGGAGCTGTGCCTCACGTCGACCTCGATACTCTTCAATGTCTACGGTGACACGCGCCCACTCGCCCATCTTGCGGCTGAGCATCAGGTTGACCAGGTGCTGGATCGCCTGCAGTCGCTCGCCGCGGCCGCCGATCAGGTTGTTCAACTCATCAACCGCCTCTGGTGAGGTGCCGGCAACGTTCAGCACGGTGTCAGCACCAGTTCCAGTGATGCGCACTTCGGCCTCGAAGCCGAGGTGCTTCACCAGCGTCTCAAGGATCTCCTTGCCGCCGCTGATCATCTCTGGCGTCGTCTCGCTGCGCTCGCGTCGCTCTCGTGGCTCCCGCTCCTCACGTGGTGAACGCTCAGGGCGCGGTGCACGCTCAGGTCGTGGCCCACGATCGCCGCGTGGCGCGGGGCGCCCTGCAGCTTGTGGCGCAGCAGCTCGCGCTACTGGTGCATCGTTGCGTGGCGTAGGACGCGGCGCTCGCTCTTCGCGAACCGGCGCCGGCGCTGGGCGGCTTGACTCGCCGGCACGCTTCGGAGCGGCACCGCCAAGTGCGCTGATTGGCGCAGCGACGATGCGGGCAGGCTCAGCACCCATGCCGAGCACGCCGCGCGACCCTGGTGCAATGATCTCGAAATCGAGATCGCCGATGCCAACCTTGAACGCCTCGCAGGCACCCTTGAGTGCCTCTTCAACGCTCTTCCCAGTGAACTCCTGGTATGCGCTCTCGTTCGCCATCACTTACTCCCTCGTCGACCATGTCGGTCGCGCTTCTTCGCCGAACGGATCGTGGCGGCCGCTGATGCAGCGCGGTCAAGATCCGTTCGCTCGTGTGGTGCCACCACTTCCCCAGCAACATTCGGAATCGATTCCGGCATTGCCACTGGGAAGCGTGGGGCATGGTTAGCGGCAAAGGCAGGCGTCCACCCGAAGAGCGGGAAGAGCCCACCGAAGCCGAGGATCAAGTACTGCTGAACGATCGAGAACAGCGTGGACGAGATCCAGTAGATGAACAGGCCGGCAGGAAGGATCCCGCCGTACAGTACCGAGATGAGTGGCAGGAAGACCAGGGTCTGCCCCTGCGCCCCTGCAGTTGCGTCGTTCTTCGGTGCGTTTGGATTAATCGTCATGCGCGTCTGAATCACCTGCAGCAGTGCGCTGATGATCGCGAGGATCGAGACCCCAAAGCCGGCAATGAGAATAACCGATGGCTTCGATGCATTCAGCCCCCCGAGCCATGGCACGGTGGCCTCGATGCACGGCTTCATTTTGTCATAGGCGGCGGTGCCGAAACCATTCGCGCACACCACGCCAACAGCATCTCCAATGTTAAACCCGAAGACGCTCAACATTCCTGTTGGGTTCGGGTTCGTGAGGCCGTTCGAGATCACGGTGTACATCGGAATCAGCACGATGAATTGCAACAGCGTTGGGAGACAGCCGCCGAACGGGCTGACGCCACGCGATTTGTAGAGCTCCATCTGTGCCTGCTGAATCTTGACCTTGTCACCCTTGTAGCGGCGCTGAATCTCCGCCACCTCTGGTGCGAGGAGTTGGGTGCGCTTCTGTGAAACCAGCTGCTTGCGGTATGGCGAGATCAAGATAACGCGAATAACGAGCGTCAAGATTAGGATTGAGATGCCAACATCGCCGGTGAGGCGATCAAGTAGCACGAGGCCGATGAAGAGCGCCTGGAAGACTGGCGTGAAGAGCCAGGCGAGCAGGCTAAACGGATCCGCACCTGGGGCAGCAGGAACGAGCGGCGGGTGTGGTGTTGGGCTCACGCTCGCCGTTGCTCCAGCGCCGCCGCATGCGGCAACCAGGAGCAGTGCGAAGCCGAGCAGTGCGAGGACCTTCAACGTGTGGCGGCTCATCGAACTGGGTCCAATCCGCCAGCGCTGAGTGGCGAGCAGCGCGCGATGCGCTTGGCTCCCATCCATGAACCCTTCAGTAGTCCGTACTTCAAGATCGCCTCCTCTGTGTAGCGCGAGCAGCTCGGCTCGAAGCGGCAGCTCGACGGGGGCCAAAAAAACAACACGCGGTATGCCTTGATCAGTAGTGTTCCAGCAATCGCTGGAAGATTGGCAACACGTCGCAGCGCGTTCATGCCGACACCTCGACGAGTCGGGCGCGGCGCAGGCACTCGGTGAGCGCGGCGCGCAGCTCTGCGCTTGAAGCGGTGCTTGCCGCGGTGCGAACGCCGATCAGGATCTCTGCGCCAGGGCGCATTTGTGGTGCAAGCTCGCGCGCGATGCTCTTCAGTCGACGGCGGATGCGATTGCGCACCACGGCGTTCCCCACCTTGCGGCTCGTTGCGATGCCGAGTCGGAGTGACGCGGTGCCCTCTGTGACGGCGACGGTGCGATGGCGAACGCCGAGCAGCGGCGTGGTAACGCCGGGTGCGGCGCTTAGCGCGGCGAAGTCAGAGGGTGTGCGCAACATGTCAATGCTCCTGGGGCGCGTACGCGCCGCCTTGATCAGACGGTGAGGCGCTTGCGACCGCGTGCGCGGCGTCGGGCCAGGACCCGGCGGCCGGACGTTGTCGACATGCGCTTACGGAATCCGTGCTCGCGGAACCGCTGGCGCTTCTTCGGCTGGTACGTTCGCTTCATTGGTGTCACTCCGATCCGGTGGTCTCAAGTGCCACGGTTGCCTTCGTCGGCGGTGGCCCCCAAGGGGTTCTTCCTGGTTTTCACTCAGGCCGCGAAGAGGGCGGTTCTGAGAGGGGAAGTATCGTTCCTCGCAGGTGACGATGTCAATTCTGACCCCCGTAACGGGGATTTTCCCAGATACCCCTAGGGAGTATATAAAATCGGAGTGAGCCTGGGCTTGCAGGAAGCGCCGTGGATGCTATTCTCCGCCTCCCCACAAAGGGCCCGATCGACATCACACCGTCGGTTGGTCTCTCTGAACGGGGCTGTGGGAGGGGCTGGCGTGAGTCAGTCAGCACAGACTCAATCTTGCACCAGGGTGGTACCGCCGACTCCTCGGCAACTCGCCCTTCTGCCGCGATGTTGGTGGCGTACACCAACGGGACAAAGGGGGGCGCCGCGGAATGGATCAACGACAGGTCTGGCGCGCGGTCCTCGGAGAGCTGGAGATCAGCCTTTCGCAGGCCACCTTCGAGACCTGGTTCCGTCGCACCGCACTCCTTCGTGTCGACGAGTCGAGTGCCACCTTTGTTCTCGGTGTCCCATCTGGTTTCGCAAAAGATTGGGTCGATGAGCGCTACCGCTCCCTGATCGCACAGACGTTGGCAAAAGTTGTTGGCTATAGCGTGACGCTCTCCGTTGAAGTGGTGAGCGACGCAGAGCTTGATGCACACGGCGCACTCGCCGCGAAGGGGAAGGGTGTTGTCGCAACCGACGCAGCGCCGCGCGTCACCGCACCACAAGAGAGCGTGCGCATCATTGATCGCGATGTGCCAACGCGCGCAACGAACTTGAATGCTCGCTACACATTCGCCACGTACGTTGTTGGCGCAGCAAATCGTCTCGCGCATGCTGCGTCGCTCTCCGTTTCCGAGCGGCCTGGTGGCGCATACAACCCGCTCTTCTTGTATGGCGGCACCGGCCTTGGTAAGACACATCTGTTGCACGCCATTGGTAATGCGGTTGCCGAGCGCTCGCCGAAGCGTCAGGTGCTCTACATCACAGGCGAAGCGTTCACCAACGAGTTCATCACGAGCATTCAGCAGAGCGGCGCTGAGGCATTCCGTTCACGTTTCCGCAAGATTGACGTGCTCCTCATTGACGACATTCAGTTCCTCGCCGATAAGGAGCGCACGCAGGAGGAGTTCTTCCACACCTTCAACGCGCTGCACTCCGCCGGGAAGCAGATTGTGTTGACGTCGGATCGCACACCGAAAGAGATCTCGTTGCTCGAGGAGCGCCTTCGCTCGCGATTTGAGTGGGGTCTCATCGCCGACATCTCGTCGCCAGATCTTGAGACGCGCATTGCAATCTTGCGCGCCAAGGCGGAAGAGAGTGGCGTCATCGTTGCAAACGATGTTGTTGAACAGGTTGCGCGCCGCGTGCAGAGCAACGTGCGCGAGCTTGAAGGCGCACTGACGCGACTTGTCGCTGTTGGCCGACTCAGCGGCATGCCGGTCACGATGGAGCTCGCGGCGCGCGTACTGAACGAGGCTGTCTATCCAAACCCGAAGCGCATCCTTGAGCCAGAGCAGGTGGTCGCCACCGTTGCCGAGCACTTCAGCCTGACGGTTGAGCAGCTCCGTGGACCGAAGCGCGACCGGGAGATTGTGACCCCACGGCAGATCGCGGCGTACCTGTCCCGCGAGGAGACCGACGCTTCGCTCGTTCGCATTGGGGCTGCCTTGGGCGGTCGCGACCACTCGACCATCATTCACGCCTGCACCAAGATCGAACGGGAGATGGGCTACGACGGTGAGTTGCGCCGAGAGGTTGCCCTTCTACGCGAAGCCCTTCTTCGCCTCGGCCAAGGGGTCGCCGCCCGACCGTAGCCCCCCGTTGCAGGTGTGGACATCTCGTGGATAAAGCCCCTCCAGGTGTGGTTTTGTGGTGGTTTTCTCAAGAGGGTATGAAGAAAGGTGTGGGTAACCCCGTGCGGTTCTCCGCAGAGTCTCCCCAGCCCCGGGGGTGCCCCGGGGGGTGGGTGGGGGTTCTCCACGTGGAGAGGGGCCCTTCCCACGGCGCGTTTGTGCGAAGGTGAGCACGGCTCTCCACATCGCCCACAGTACTAATACGGTGATGACGAGTTAAAACAACTAAGACACTATTACCCTAGAGAGGGAACCTATATGTGGAGGAACAGATGAAGCTCTCGGCAATCCAGGAGCACTTAGCCCGCGGACTCGCCATCGTTGGCCATGCTGTGGCAACCCGTAACACCCTGCCAATCCTGTCGAACGTATACCTTGGAACCGAGGATGGCGGGCTTCGCCTTGTTGCCACAAATCTTGACATTGCGATTACCCACTGGGTCCCCGCAAAGGTTGAAGAGAAGGGTTCCACCACCATCCCCGCCCGGCTGCTCGCCGATGTGGTGAACGGTCTGCCCAACGAGAAGATCGACCTTTCGCTCCTTGCAGACGGGCGTGCGCAGATCAAGTGTGGTCGGAACGCCTCACATCTTCGCGCCACACCAGCCGATGACTACCCACCAGTGGGCGCCGCCAGCGAGCGACCAACAGCGCGCATCACACAGAAAGCGCTGAAGGCAGCACTTGAGTCGACCGTCTTCGCCGCCGCTGGTGACGAGGCGCGGCCGATCCTCACTGGCGTGCTGACTAAGTTCACCGGCCAGAAGGCGACATTCGCGGCCGCCGACAACTACCGCATCGCCGTCGCTGGCGCACCGCTCGCAGAGGCGGCCTCGGAGACAAACCTGATCGTGCCTGCTCGGTCATATGCAGAGCTGCTACGCCTCCTCTCAGATGTGGAAGACCTTGTTGAGATCACTTTCACCCCAACAAAGAACCAGCTGCAGTTCAAGCTCGGCGACACCATGTTGGTGAGCCGCCTGATCGAGGGGCAGTTCCCAAACTTCCAACAGGTTGTTCCAACAAGTCACACCACAAAGGTCACGCTCGATCGAGATAGTTTCCTCTCAGCAGTGAAGTTGGCACAGGTTGTTGCCGACGCGTCTGCGCACATCGTGCGCTTCGCCATCACAACCACCGGTGGTGGCGCGATTGACATCACAGCAGCGGCGGATGTCGGCGACCACGCTGCGCACATCGAGGCGAAGGTTGAGGGCGAGGGAACAACGATCGCATTCAACGCGAAATACCTTGTCGACGTGCTCTCGCGCGTGGAGGCCGATCAATTCTCACTCGAGCTCACCGGCCCAGTCGCACCCGGGTTGCTTCGCCCGCTTGACGGTCGCGACTACCTGCACGTTGTGATGCCGGTGCGCACACCCTCCTGATCCGTACCGCTCGCGAACGCGCGGCGCAGCAGTGATTGAGAGCGTACGGCTCCACCAGGTTCGTAGCTGGGCCAACGGCAACGTCGCGCTGACACCAGGGACGCACATCTTCTGGGGCGAGAACGGCGCGGGAAAAACCACCATCCTGGAAGCGTGCATCATTGCTGCGACGGGTCGCTCACACCGAGCCGGCGCGCTCCGCGAAGTGATTGCTAGCGACGGTGACCAGGCGTCTATCTTGGTGACGGTGCGCGATGACGGCGCAGACCCCACGGACACACTCGCGCAGTCAACGCTTGGCGTAGCGATCTCGCGCGCCGGGCGAGCGAAGCACCAGTTGAATGGAACCCCACGCACAACAACGGCGCTCGGGCAGCGGCTGCGCGTCGCGGCGTTTGTTCCTGAAGAGACCGGCTTGGTTGTCGGCGCGCCAGCCGTGCGACGCGGGCTACTCGACCGTGTCGCGTCGCAGTGGCAGCGCGGGTACGAGGCGTCCCTGACACGCTATGAACGTGCGCTCCGTCAGCGCAACCGCCTGCTCAAAGATGCGCTTGAGGTGGATGGCGCCGCACGCCGAGCCATCGCTAGCGAGATGCGCCCATGGACTGAGATGCTGATCACTACCGGGTCAGAGGTGGCGGCCGGCCGCCTCGCCCTCCTTGCAGCGCTCGCCCCAGTTCTCTCGGCAACGCACCGTGAGGTAGCGCCGAGCGAAGCCGAACTTGAAACGCACTACCTTTCGCGTGAGGAGTACCGCCCCGACGAATCCGCGAGCGAATGCGCGACGCGCCTTGCGGAATCGTTCGACCAGACGGCCGAGTCAGAGGGCTATCAGGGATACACGCTCGTGGGCCCACACCGCGACGACATCGCCTTTCACGTTGGTGGGAACGACATCGCCCCAACAGCGTCACGCGGGCAGCAGCGCAGCCTCCTTCTCGCGCTCCTCTTCGCTGAGATCAAGCTGCTTACCGACGAGCACGGCCATCCGCCCGTCCTCTTACTCGACGACGCGTTCTCCGAGCTCGACCCACAACGCCGCGAACACCTGGTGGCGCGCATCATTTCGCTGCCACAGAGCATCATTACGGCGACCGCGCTCAAAGACTTAGCCCCCAGCCTTGTGGCGCGGGCGACCTCGCGCGAGATCCAGCGGGGCCCACAGGGCAGCAGCGTGTCAGCGTGAGCACGAAGCGCCCACGAAAGGGGCGACCAGAGGGTCTAGCCGGACTGCTCCCCGAAGCGGCGCGCGCCCTCGGCTTTGAAGAGGAGCTCCGATTCGCGCGAACAATGGGCGTCTTCGGTGATCTCCTGCGAGAAGTGGTGCCACACCTCGCCCCCGTCAGCCACCTCGTTGCTATTGAGCGCGGCCAGCTCATTGTTGAAGCACGGAACCCCGTGGCAGCACAAGAGCTACACCTTCGCGGTGCAGAACTCGCCCGCGCCTTTAGCGAGCGACCCGGCGGCGAACGCTCGCTCGGCCTAACAGTCCGGATCGCCATCTCAGGCAGCGAGCAAGACTGAGCGTATTCTCAACACATGGACCAGAACGAACAGACCATTCACCCTGCAGTACTAACCGCTGCCGAGCCAGCTTTTGGTCCAGGCTGGCTGCTGCTCGCACGCACGCCGAAGGGGCCGTCCGAGGAGCGCGTACTTGGCACACGCGCCGTACTCATCTCGCTCGTCGGTGCGACAACAGCACAACTCCAAAAAGCCGCCAACGAAACGCTTGACCTCTTTGACAAAGACGCGTCGGCTAGTCCCGCGGAGCGAGCGCGTCGCGCCCTCACCGCTGCCCAAAAGCGACTCGGCGAGAGCGTCGCAGTTGGGCTCGTCGCCCTATCGCGTAACGAGGTCCTTGTAGTGCGAACCAGCGGCGTAGCGATTGCCGCACGGCGAACTACCGAGGGTCGCATGTCGACAACCATGTTGCCCGAGGAGGCGCCTGGTGCATCGTCGCGCACGCTCGAGCGCGGCGGGATCTCAGCGACACGGCTCTCGATGGCTCCAAAAGATCGCGTCGCGCTGGCGATCACGTCGGAAGATGCGAAACGCACAGTCAAAGCACACACACCTGTGAGCGGCGTACTCGCACCACTCGCCTACCCAGCGGTGCTTCTTGAGGTGCTGCTACCGGTGCGAAAGGCTGTTCAGTGGGCAGCGCCAGACTCCGACACGCTGATCAATGTTCCAACTGATCCGGTTGAAGTCGCAATGATCAATGCGCGCGCACGCTGGGAGGAGGGGAACCTTGAACGCGAGGCGCGGATCGCCGCTGCAAAACCAGTGGCGCCAAAAGCTGATCCGAATCGGCCAGACGCGCAGACACGGCCGTATCAACCGATTGACACCGCAGCACAGGCGGTGATCGATGCGCGACGCCCAAGCACACGAAGCGGGGCGGACGCACGTGCGCGAGGGAAGGCTCAACCGCCTCCAGCCCGCGACCAGCGGACAAGCGATGCAGTGCGAGTAGCGCAAACGAGTGCGCGCGCGGAGGCGCGACTGCGCGCAGAGCATCGCAGCGCAGCAGAGCCACGAACTGAGCGATCTTGGCGAGAGCGCGCCGCAACGTCAACGTCGTTCTGGCAGCGCGTTGCTGCGCGCATTGCAAACGAGATTGAGCGACGAGCACCATGGCTGACAGCCACGCCAGCTGAGCCAACGCTTCGTGCAGCGACAGGGAGCGACGAGCAGGCGGAGCACGAAGTTCAGCGCACGCGTCAACGTCGCTCAGCCGCAATCCTTCTCGCTGCGTTATTGGTCGCAGGGATCGGCGGCGCAACGGCACTCGTCCTAAATGGGTCAAGCCCCGAGCTGGACACGGCGGCGCAGGCCCGCGAGGCGCTACGAAGCGCAGAGATCGGTATCGGTGAAGCGCTTGATCCCCAGACCAACCTTCTTATGAACGACCCGGCGCGCGCGAAGAGCCTCCTGCTCACCGCTGTTGCCAACCTGAATATTGCAGAGAATGGAGGCGGCTCGCTCAATCAAATCACGACACTACGAACACAGGCGACAGAGACGCTCAATAAGATTTTTCTGGTGAACAACACAACCCCGATCGAACTCTTCGATTTTAAAGCGGCAGGCGCTACAGTCGAGATCCAGGCGATCGTCCAGGGGCCAGACGGCCTGCCATATGTCATCGATAAGGTGACGGGCGCGGTGTACCGAATCGATGCCGAGCGCGGCCGTGCAACCGTTGTGTACCAGCCAGGGTTTGACCTCTATGGCACGCGCACTGGGCGCGCACTCCTCATCACCGCCGCTGGGCCCGACCTCGTGGTGTTTGACGCCTCCTCCAACCTCTGGCGCTGGCGCCCCTCCGGCGGAGCCGGCAAGGGGACGCTGGTCAAGCTTCGCGTTCGCGACGGCGAGCTGTGGGGGAGCGACGTCAAGGCGATTGTCGGATTCGCAGCCGACCCAGGGACTGGGCTCTACCGCCTCTACGTCGTTGACCCGTCGGCACGTCAGATCTTGCGGTACCAGCCAGCCCCCGACGGCACGGGCTACCCCGCCGCCCCAACGGCGTATCTGATCAACCCGATGTCGCTGGGCACCATGACGGGCATCGCGATCGACGGCGATGTCTATATGACGAGCGGCGGTGCGCTGCGCCGCTACTCAGGCGGTGCGCCAGACGAGTGGACCCCAGCAGAGATTGGCGACGAGCTACTGCGGCCCCTGCTCACCCCAACGGTCGTGATGTCCGCGGGGGCGAGCCGAACAGGGATCATCTACGTCTGGGATAGCAGCGCACACCGAGTGATCGCGTACAGCAAGGCCTCCTCCGGCGCCATGCTCGCGCAGTACGTTATGAGCGATCAAGTCGACCAAATCGGTGAAATTCTCGGCGGATACATCCTCCCCGCATCTGATGGCGGGGCACCAACATTTGTCTGGGCTGAGGCAGGGCGTGTGCGTAGCGCCGTCCTTGGGAAACCGATTACACAAGGGCCAGGGGCCAGCGTTGGCCCAACTCCTGATCCTGTTATCGAGACCCCGATTCCCACGCCGTAAGCGTGCGATCATAGAGCGATGGAACTACGACGCGCGGTGGTTGAGGGGGTGCGCATCCAGATGATCTCTGGGACGCACGTGCTACTCCTACGCGACGCCGAAGAGGCGCGCTACCTGCCGATCCCGATTGGGCCCAACGAGGCCAGCGCCATCGCCTATCACCTTCAGGGAATCACACCAGAGCGGCCACTAACGCATGACACTGCACTCCGCGCCATTCGTGCCCTAGGGGCAACACTTCGCGAGGTGCGCATCATTGAAGTCCGTGACGAGACGTTCCGCGCGCGGATGTTGATGGTTGCCCCAAGCGGCGAAGAGGCTGAGCTAGATGCACGGCCGAGTGATGCAGTCGCACTCGCGCTACGTGCCGAGGCTCCAATCTTTATCTCAACAGAACTGCTCTCAGCGGAAGGGATCGTTCCGGAGGCTGCTGAAGAGGAGCGGCTCTCGCTCTTCCGTGACTTCGTTAACTCTCTCGACGGCGAGGAGCCACCGGCAGCGCGCTAGCGCTCGTCGTTCAACAGCGCGTGACCCCGCGAGAGCGTTTCAGAGCGGTTCAACCAGAGTCCAATCCGCAGCGACCAGAAGTCGCGAATGGCTCGCGCGATAACCGAGAGGCGCGCCCCTGTTGGCGAGCCGGCAGTACGCGGATAATGCGGCACGCCAATCTCACGAATGTTCAAGCCAGCGAGTTGCAAACGAATCAATAGCTCTGCTGAGAAGAAGGCGCCGTCAGAGTGCACGATGACCCCACGCAGCGCGTCACGGTGGAACAGCTTTGCAGCGCAGTCAACGTCGCGGACACGCAGTCCAAACCAGAGGCGATTTGCAATACGGTAGAACGTTGCGTAGACGAGACGCAGCGCCGGATCAGCGCGCTGTAGGCGATATCCAATGACAACTGGCGAGCGTGTTGCCTCGGCACATTCGACAAGGCGCGCAAGGTCAGCAACACGGAACTGGCGGTCACCGTCGGTGTAGGCAAGGTGGTCATACCGTGCTGCCGCAAAACCTGAACGAAGCGCACCGCCGTATCCGCGATTCACCTCGTGGCGCACCAGGCGAACGGCTCCCCCGTGCCGCTGCGCCAGGCGCTCGGCTACGCGGGCAGTGTCATCACGCGAACCGTCGTCAACGAGAATGACCTCATAGGTCGTGGCGAGGGCGGGGAGCGCAGCGAGCGCATCGTCGACGAGCGCCTCAAGGTTCTCGGCCTCGTTATGGCAGGGGAAGAAGAGCGAGAGCTCTTGCAGTGGCACCTTCCACAACCCCCCTCACCGCTACACTCGGCAGATGACTCCTCAGACGGCCCGTCGACCAACCGAGCAGGTCAGCCTTCGCACAATTGCGCTGATTGCCGCGCTCGGAATTCTCTTGCGCGTGATCATCGCATACGTGGCACTCCCTCCAGACGCAGGATTTGCCGCCGACCTCAACTCATTCCGAGCGTGGGCATCGGAATTAGGAACGCGCGGACCGTGGGGTTTCTATGCGCGTGGAATCTTTGTCGACTATCTCCCCGGTTACATGTGGGTCCTGTGGGCGCTTGGCTCGCTCACCGCACTCATCACAGGCAGCACCGACCTCGGGGCTCTCGTAAAGCTCCCTGCGATCCTCGCCGACGGGCTGCTGGTACTGGCAACGGTGCGACTTGCCACCGACCTTGGCGCCCCACGCCGCAGTCAGATCGCCGCCGCAGTCGCCGTGGCTTTCGGGCCAATGATCTGGCTCGACTCGGCCGTGTGGGGGCAGGTCGATTCCATCGGAGCTGCCGCCCTCCTCTATTCACTCTCCGCGCTCATCCGCGGCCAGACTGTCCGCGGTGCGATCTTCGCCGCCCTCGCTGCGGTGCTCAAGCCACAGTTCGGCATCCTGATCCCCATCGTTGGCGTCCTCGCATTTGTGCGAGCGCGTTCGGCACGTGACCCATGGGCCTTCGTCGTAGCGGGCTTGGCTGGCGCCGCCACGGTGGCCCTCGCCGCCCTGCCGTTCGGGCTCACGCTTCCTGATGTGCTGGCCAAGGTCGCAGAGGCGGCGGGTGGCTACCCGCACCTCTCGGTAAACGCCTGGAACCCTTGGGCACTCATAACAGTAGGAGGGCGAGCGGTCGTTGATGCGAGCGGGTGGGCCTCTGACATCGACCCACTTCCGCTCATCGGTATCCCCGGAGTTGCAATTGGTAGCGCAGCGATCGCCGCCGCCGTACTCGTTGCGATGCGCTACGTACGACGCGATACGGCAATCCATACCGTTACCGCTGTTGCCATCCTTGCCATCGCCTTCTTCGTTCTCCCAACGCGAGTGCACGAGCGCTATCTCTTCCCGGCGATTCCGCTCACGATTGCACTCGCCGCAGCACGTCCCGCCTGGCGCTGGATTGCTGTCGCAACCTCGGTCGCCTTCTTTGTGAACAGCTGGGGGGTGCTCACCATCTCGTACTTCCAGAACCCAGGCTTGCCAAAACTTGGCGCTTTCACTGACGCACTCCACACACCGATTGCGGTCACGGCTACCGCGGTCGCAATCACGGCAACGCTGTTCGCGGCAATCTGGCTAGCGAGGAGCGCCGAGAAACGCACAGCGATTGCTCGACTAGCAACCACGCAGCGGAAACGCGTTGACGCTGTGCCACGACGGGTCGTGATTGCAAAGTCGGAGCCCCGCCGAACCCTTACACGGATTGACCTCTGGATCTTGATCCTGGTGACTGTGAGCACCTTGTCGCTGAGAGGTTGGCGCATCGGTGAACCGACGCACTTCCATTTTGATGAGGTCTACCACGTGCGAACCGCAACAGAGTTCATGCAAGACTGGAAGTATGGCGAGCCGCATGCGATCTATGAGTACACGCATCCGCACCTTGCCAAGTACCTCATTGCACTTGGTCTTGAAGCGTTCGGCGCACCTCGTGTGGATGCGCACACAACATACCCAACAAGGATCGGCGCAATTGCGATTCGGTCAGAGGATGCGCTAAGCCCTGGACGAATTTGGATTGCGGGGCCAGACGAGATCAGCGTGATCGATGCATCGACTCGCGCAGTCCTTGGCGCACTCCCACTACGCAGTGTTTCGCAGCTGCTCGCCGCCCATGATGGCTGGCTCTGGGGCGCCACCGCAAACGGTACAATTTTTTCAGTCGACCGCGTCACCGCCGATCAGGGCGGCGCAAGGGGCCTCCGCACATGGCCATTAAGTGGAGGTGCCATTCTGGGCATCGCGCCACTTGCTGATGGCAGTGTTGCCGTCGTGCAACGTGACCGGGCGCTGATCATACGCGATGGAGTTGTTGTGGCGAGCGCACCTCTCGCTGGCGGCTCGTCAGTCGTTGCACTAACCGTCAGCGCCGATGAGAAAATATTCGTTACGAGCGACAATGGGTTAACGAGCTTTACGGCACGAGATTTATCTAACCCGCAGCTCTTATCAATTCCTGGTGGAGCAAACGCCATCGCGGGCGTTGACTGGTTTGACTCCCCGCGAATCTATGTTGCTGGGCGCGACGAAGTGCGCGTGTACAGCACCAAGGGCGAGAGCGCGACGCTTATTTCGCAGATCACGATCCCGGGTGCCACGGCGATCGTGCCCAACGATGCAAGCCGCATGGTGCACGTAGTGGCACCGGGGCCCGATGGCACGGGCGCGTCGCTGTGGACGGTTGAGCCGAACGGCAACGCTCGGTTTGCAGATGTTGCCGTGGGCGCAGATGCACTCACGCTCGGCGTAAGCGCCGTCGCCCTCGACGCCTCAGCCGAGCGTGCCGATGGTGGCAACGGCGAGCTACTTATTGCAACTCCGTCTGGTGCGATGACACAGGTAAGCGTGGGAGACCTCGCCGCCGGCTGGCGCTGGCCTGGGGTGATTGCCGGCGCTCTTGCCGCAGCCCTCCTCGTGCTCTTGGCTCGGCTGCTGACGGAGCGCCGCGATGTCGCCGCCCTCGTCGGCCTCCTCGCCCTGCTCGACGGGGCCGGATTCGTGCAGAGCCGCATTGGCATGAATGACGTCTACCTCCTTGCCCTCTTGCTCGGCGGCGCGGTCGCCTTCGTGGCGTGGCTGCAGGGCCGCATCCGTGGCGCTCTTCCTGAGGGGCTCCTCCTTGTCGTGGCCGGACTTATGCTCGGCGGCGCACTCGCGAGCAAGTGGGTCGCCCTCTACGGCATCTTCGGCCTCGGCATTATCTGGCTCGCACGGACAGCACCCGGGCGCCTGCTGGTCGCGGGCGGACTCGCACTACTCGGCGCCGTGCTGCTTCCGCCAGCACTCGCGGTTGCCGACGGCTCTACCCGCATCCCAAACCTACCGTTCGCCGTTGTGTTGGTGCTGCTCCTCGCGGCGACCGGCGCAGCGATCTATCGCGCTGGTGGCATCTCGCGACGCGACGCAACCCCACGTTCTCTTCTTGGGTTGCTCTCGCTCCCAGGCGAAGTGACGCTCATCTTCTTGACGCTCGCCGCAATTCCGCTCGGCGTCTACATCGCGAGCTACCTACCGTGGGCAGCACTCGGTAATCAGTTATTCACCGGTTGGCCGATCGGCAACACTGGGCAGACACTGACTGACCTCACCGCGTCGATGTATCGCTATCACGACACACTGCGCGTCGCGCACGCTGCAAGCTCACCCTGGTGGGCGTGGCCACTTGACCTGAAGCCCGTCTGGTTCTTCCAACAAAACTTCACTGCCGGCGGCGGTTCATGGACCGCTGCGGTGTACGACGGTGGCAACGTGCTCTCCCGCGTCTTTAGCATCGGCGGCGCAATCTGGCTCGCCGCAGAAGCGTGGCGCCGGCGAAGCTGGGGCCTCGCGTCGGTTCTCATTCTTGGTCTCGCCCTCTGGCTACCGTGGGCGCGCATCGATCGCGCCGCATTCCAGTATCACTACTACCCAACATCACAAATCGCCCTGATCGGGTTCGCGCTCCTGTTAGCCGATCTTCGCGCTGGATCGCATCGTGCCGCGCAGATCATGCGCATCAGTGGCGCATGCGCGGTGCTTGCTGCACCGGTGCTCTGGATGGCTACTGGCGCGCTCTGTGCACTTGCAGGGGTAGCGAGCGTCTACCCCGAGAGTCAGGTGTGCCTATCAGGCGGATTTGGCACACCGGGTCCACTCGTTGGTGCGATTGCGCTTGTTCCCGCTACGGTGGCGGCGTGGTCAATTCTCGGTGCGACTGATGTGCGCCGGATCTTCATGATCACTACTAGTAGCATCGCCGCTGTTGCGCTCCTCTGGTATCCAAACTGGTCGGCGCTGCCACTCCCGACCGGAGTTCACAACTGGTATCAAGGAGTGCTACCAACATGGACATGGCCGTTCCAGTTCGGTGTCACCCTTGAAAGCCCTGCCGAGACTGCGCTTGTCAGTAGTGCGACGCTCGTTGTTGGCGTGCTACTCCTCTGCGCCGCCGCCGCTGGTGCCTATGGCGCGAGCCGAATCGGTCGCGCTGCTCGGCGAAAGCTCAACGAGGATCGCGCGTAGCGGTAACTCTCGCGCAGCGATGCTATAGGGCGTAAGCCGCTCAAGATGTAGCGACTCACCAGCGGCAAGTTGCACGAGCACTTCGCGTGCAGAGACCCAGCCACCACCCTCAATCACTACGAGCACAACCTCACCAGCGCTGCGCAGCGGACCGTAGGTGCCACCCGGCGTGACCGTGAACTCGGTGATTTGCGCGATGTCGTTCGAGAAGATGGCGCTACTGAGAACACCCTGAGAGCCCGCAGCGCGGTCGGCACGTCGATGACCAGGGCCAAAACTTCGGATGTTCATGCTCTTCCGCAGTGCGCAGCTGCGCACACCAAAGGGCTATCCGCGACGGTTCGCTGGGCGAATGGTCGCCTCAACGCCGTCAGCAACCTGGCGTCGCGTGCGCAAGAGTGCGGCATGCTCGGCTTCAGCGGCGAGAAGTGGAGGGAAGCGCTTTGTGACGGTGTCACGCAGCGCAAAGAGCCCAACAAGCGTGGTGGCAATAGGGAAGAGGCCGTACCACTGGAATGCGGCGTAGATCAGATTCATGCCGAAGGTGCCGAGGCTGATCCAGAGGATGTACTCCCACTCGTCGCCGACCACCCCTCGTCCACGAGCGCCGCGGGTCGCGAATGAGTAGACCAGGATCGTTGCGAGGAAGAGCACCAGGTTTGCGATCCAGAACGGCGTGTAGAAGGTTCCAAGATCGGCGTTGAGGACGGTGAAGAGGTACTCCCATGGCCAACGAAACATCTTTTCCTCACTCGCTAGGTTTCGCTTCACCCAGCACAACAGCGTGCGGGTTCGTGTGAGCGAGTATGCCACCATCAGCAGCATGCGCGTCCTTCTGCTGATCTCCCCCGAGAGCCCCGCCCTCGCAGGGCTGACACCCATCCTCGCGACCCTTATCGCCCGTGGGGCCACGGTCGAAGCTGGTCCCGCCGCCCCGCACCTTCGGGCGGAAGAGATCCAGGTGACCGAATATGCCGATGCCGCGACGCTCGATCAGGCAGCGGCGAGCCTTACCAGTGCCGACCTCCTGATCGCCCCAGTAGGGGCCGAAGTCCCACCAGCCGCAATCGTCGCCATTACGCGAGCACTCCTCGCCGCCGAGGAGGGGCCGATCATCGTTGTTGACCCAACTGCGATCGGCGACCTCCTCTCCGACATGGGATCCACCGGCAACTTAACCGCACTACGGAGCGAACTCCGGCGTTCGGCAGCCCTCGTCATTGCGGCCCATGTTGCGCCGCTGGTTCGCGACAGCGAGAGCGCCATGCCGGCTCGAGACGTAATAGTGCTTGAACGCATTCGCATATTTGGCCACGGCGAGAATCAACACCAGGCCGCGGCGGCGTACCGGCGCGTACATGCTGCAAACGCGGGGATCATTAGCTCTCGAGTGCTGCAGGGGCAAGAGCCCAGCTTCAACGACCTACTCGACCTCGACGCTGGTTCGCGACTCGTTGCCGACCTACCAACGCCGAGCGTTGCGCTCATTCGACACACAGATCCGATCGGCGTCGCAACCGCCGAGACGGCGCTCGGTGCACTCACACGCGCGATTGAGACAGACGCAGCGGCAAGCTCTGGCTCAATCATCGTGCTGAACGTGCCGATTGATCGCGCCGTTGCCGCGGTGATCGCATCGGGCACATTTGAATCGGTGCTTGCGCCAGCACTCGCAGACGATGGCGCCGCGGAAACGTTGCGCACGCGGCAAGATCTGAGCGTCATCATTGATCCCTCTTATCGCGAAACGGAGTTTGACATCATTGGCGTTAGCGGCGCGGTACTCTTACAAACAGCCGACACGGGAAACATTGAGCGTTCGCAACTTCGTGTTGTCACCGAACGCCGTCCAACACTTGACGAGCTTACCGACCTACTCTTCTCGTGGCGCATCGTTCGACATATCCGATCGAACGCCATTGTAGTGGCGCGTGGCGCTGCAACACTCGGTATTGGTGCTGCACAGGTGAATCGGCGCGTTGCCGTTGACATTGCGCTCAATCAGGCGGGAGACCGCGCACGTGGTGCAGTGATGGCCAGCGATGCGTACTTCCCATTCGCAGAGGGGATCGCCGCCGCCGCAGCAGCGGGCGTCACCGCAATCGTTCAGCCGGGCGGCTCACGTCGCGACGCAGCGGCGATTGAGATCGCCGATCGTCACGGCATTGCAATGGTCTTTACCGGGCGGCGACACTACCGCCGCTAACGCCCTACACCCAGCGCAGCGCCGCCTGATCCCACGCGCCAACGCAGAGTGCAGCCGCATCGCCCTCAACGCCTCGCTGAACATCACGCAGTTCGCGTGCTGTTCCTTGCCACCCTGGCGCTTTCAGTGTTGGAGAGATGTCGGCGAGTGGCGCCAAGACGAAGAGGCGCTCGGTTGCGGATGGATGTGGAACGACAAGTGGTCGATCCGCATCAGCGCCATCAGGCTCCGTGCCGTGCGGTCGTGGATGCACGACCGCGATGTCCTCCATGGCAATAATGTCAATGTCAAGTCGGCGTGGGCCGAACCGCACCGTCGGCACGCGGCCAAAGATTTGCTCTAGCTCCTTGACGCGCGTCAGCACCTCAACGGCCGCCGCCGCCGGTCCTTCAGGCAGCGTCGCGCGCATTTGAAGCGCGGCATTGAAGAACTCTGGTTGATCAACGAGGCCGACCGGAGTGGTGCGGTAGAGCGGCGAGACCTGCTCAAGGCTCCAGCCAGGAATGTGTGCGAGTGCAACGACCGCTTCGGCGAGCGTGGCGACAGGGTCGTCGAGGTTGGCCCCGATCGCTAGGTGTACGACGAGCTCACGCATGTGCCCGACGGTAGCGCCGCGTAGGATCTACTGCATGGAAGAGGTAGAGCGGCTCATTCGGGAAGAGGTCCAACGCGAAGGCTCGATCAGCTTCGCGCGCTTCATGGAGCGCGCCCTTCTGGAGCCTGGACTCGGCTACTACGCAACCGCGCAGCGACGGGCTGGTCGCAGCGGAGACTTCATGACCGCGCCGGAACTGCACCCCATCCTTGGCGCGGCCATAGCGCAACTGGCCGCCGCAACCTGGGAGCGCCTCGGCCGCCCAGCACGATTCCGTTGGCGTGAATACGGCGCCGGCGAGGGAACCCTTCTGTTGGCGGCACTCGACCACCTCGCCCGAGGAGGGCACCCCCTTCTCGAAGCGCTGGAGGTTTCGGTGAGCGAGGCAAACCCACACCGCCTCGCTGAATTGACGGCGGCTCTGGCGGCACGCCCGGGCGGGGGGCCACCGCTCGTCGCGGCATCGAGCCCACCCGCCGCAGGGATCATGGTCGCCAATGAGTTTGTCGATGCCCTTCCCTTCCACATCGTGGTCGGTCGTCCTACCGCTCCAGGCGGCTTCAAAGAGCGCCGCGTCCTCGTTGATCCTGTAACAAATGCCTTCACCTGGGGCGAAGGGGCGCCCGTCGCGGAGACGTTGGAGCAGCTTGCCCCCCTTATGGCTGGCTGGCCGCAGCTTGCCGAGGGACAGCTCGCCGAGATCTCGCCAGCCACGGCCGACTGGGCTCACGGGCTGGGTGGTGAGCTCACCGAGGGGGTTGTTCTCGTGCTGGATTACGGCCGCGAGGGGAACTCCCTGCGCGACGCCGTCAGCCGCATGGCGGGCACCGCCCTCGCCTACCAGGGGCACCGGGCCACCGCCGATCTCCTCAGCGAGCCGGGGAGCCGAGACTTAACCGCTCATGTGGACCTCACCCTACTGCGGGCGGCGGCTGAGGCTGGCGGGCTCCGCCACCTGGCGAGCACGAACCAGGCCAGGTTTCTCGCGACGGCGGGGGTCGACGGCGAGGTCGCCCGCACGCGTACGGGACCAGCGGCGACCCTTGAAGGGGCGATCGCCCTGCGCTCCGCGCTCGCACAACTGATGGATCCGCGCCGCATGGGCGGATTCGCCGTTGAGCTGTTTGTTGCGGGGCGTTCCCCAGGGGCAATTGCGCTCGCAGACCCTGCATCGCCACTCCCCGGAGCGGCGGCTCCGAATCGGCCCCTCGTCTAGAATGTGAGTGTAACGACCCGAGCCCCGGCTGCGGGGTGCGCGCCGGGTCGATGAATCGAACGGGGGAGTTTCATGACAGGACTCTGGTACGTCCTCGGTTTCGCAGGCGCGGGTGCTTCCTTCGTCTTCCTTACAATCGGCCTCGCTTGGCTGATCTCCCATCGCACGCGCGGCAGCCGGGGGAAGCAGGTCCCCTACGAGTCTGGCATTGACACGTACGGTGACACCCACGGACGCTTCGGCCTCTCCTTCTATCTCTACGCGCTCCTCTTCGTCGCCTTCGACGTTGAGATCGTCTTCATCTACATCTGGGCGCTGAACTTCAAGGTGCTCTTGATGAACGGACTGATCTCCATGGCGATCTTCATCGGCGTGTTGCTTGTCGGCCTCGCCTACGCGTGGCGCAAGGGGGTCCTCTCATGGCGATAACGCGCGACCCGAAGTTCGGCAACCTCCCTGAAGTGCAACCAGACGGCAGCCTTCAGTCGCCAGCAACCGTCGGCAACACGTTGTGGAGCACTGATGATGCTCGAGCGTATGGCGGACTACCACTCGAAGCACACCCGAACCTAGAGCTCGCGCGATACGACGCGACTGGCGAAGGCCGTGTCGATGATGCGCGATGGGGCGGCGCACTCTCCGCCATTCCAACGAAGGCCGACGTCGTGCTCGACCTGATTCGTGCCAATAGCCTATGGCCGCTGCTCTCTGGATTGGCATGCTGCGCCATTGAGATGATGTCGACTGCAACGCCGAAGAACGACATTGATCGCTGGGGAATGTTCCCGTTCCGCGCCAGTCCACGTCAGGCCGACGTGTTGATCGTTGCGGGAACGCTTACCACCAAGATGGCCGAACCACTGATTCGCTTGTGGGAGCAGATGCCTGAACCGAAGTGGGTTGTGGCGATGGGCGACTGTACCTGTTCCGGCGGACGCTACAAGCGAAGCTACTCCGTAGTGCAAGGAATCGATCGCGTCATGCCAGTCGATGTGTACATTCCCGGTTGCCCACCGCGACCGGAAGGCTTGATCTACGGAATGATGAAACTACAACAGCTCATTAAAGATCGCCGCGGCCATTGGCCGGAGCGCGCGATCGGCCCAACTGTCCCGAAGGGGATCTAAGTGGATCGTCGTCTTGCTGCACTCCTTACCGAAACATTCGGAGAGCGATTACTCACACCGGTTCGCCAGCGATACGACGAGAGTGAGATTCGCGTCGCACTTGCCGACGCAACCGATACGTTGCGCACGCTGCACGACGAGCCAGCGTTGCGATTTGAAATGTTGATCGATTTATGCGGTGTTGATACCGGTGAAGAGATGCAGGTTGTGTATCACCTCTCCTCTTCAACAAGTGGCGATTGGCTGCGCGTGATTGTTCCAGGTCTAGATCGCACCGCGCCACGCATCGCCTCGGCAACCTTTATGTGGCCAGGCGCCGAATGGATGGAGCGCGAGGCCTACGACATGTTCGGCATCATCTTTGAAGGGAACCGCGATCTGCGCCGCATCTACATGCCAGACGATTACCGCAGCTTCCCGCTGCGCAAAGACTTCTATCTCGCCGATGATGCATCGCGCTCACCCGCCGCCGGCGTGCGCAACATGGAGCGCGCCGGAACACCGGCCGACGCGACCGCAGCAACGCTGCTGCGCAAGAGCCCAGGGGTATAGCGATGACACAGCAGATGCGCCCATCGCTCGACGATCCACGAGTTGCAATTCCCGCGGAATCAACGTGGTACGAGCCAGCACCAATCCCGCAGACCGAGCGACAGGCGGAGTTCCTGACGTTGCGCGATGGTGAGATGTTCGTAAACATGGGGCCACAGCACCCATCAACGCACGGTGTGCTGCGCGTGATCATTAAGGTGAACGGCGAAAAAGTTATCGACCTCGATCCAGTGCTCGGCTACCTGCACCGTGGTGTCGAGAAGCTTTGCGAGAACGCCGACTACCACTCGGCGATCTGCTACACCGACCCACTTGAATACGTGGCCTCACTCTTCTGCGAGGCGGCGCCAGTCGCGGCGTTTGAGAAGTTGATGGACGTTGAGGTGCCACTCCGCGCGCAATACATCCGCGTGCTGACGATGGAGCTCAACCGCATTGCAAGCCACACCCTCTTCCAAGGCTGGATGGCGCTCGACCTTGGCGGCATCACGCCAATCCTCTGGGCCTTCATTGAGCGCGACGAGATCGTCGACATGCTCGCCGCTCTCACCGGCCAGAAGCTCCTCTACAACTACTACCGAATCGGCGGCGTGAACGGCGACTTGAACCACGAGTTCATGAGCCGCCTCGGCACCTGGATGAGCCGCGCCGCCGCCCAGATCGACTCCAACCTGGCCCTGATCAACGAGAACGAGATCTTCGTGCGCCGCACGCGCGGTCTCGGCGTTCTCGATGCAAAGATAGCGCTCAAGATGGGCGTGACCGGTCCAAACCTACGGGCCAGCGGCGTCCCCTACGACCTGCGCCGCGACCGCCCATATCTCGTCTACCCAGCGCTCGAGTTTGACGTGCCGACCCGCGACGAGGGCGACTCGCTGGCGCGCTACCTAGTGCGCATGGATGAGATCAAGCAGTCGATCCGCATCATTGACCAGGTCCTTCACGAGATGCCCGACGGCCCAGTGATGGCGAAGCTGCCACGCCTTCTTCGCCCGCGACCGGGCCGCGCATTCGGCGCTGTTGAGGGTCCACGCGGCGTGTATGGCACGTACGCCATTAGCGACGGCACCGACCAGCCATTCCGCATGCGCATTCACGACCCATCATTTGTGCACCTGCAACTTGTTGGGCCGCTCACCAAGGGGAACCTCATCGCCGACATCATGGCCGTCATGGCAAGCCTCGACCCGGTCATGGGCGGAGTTGACAAGTGAGCGGCGCATCGATGGCCTGGAACCGCCTGACGCCAGCCGGCCGCGCACTCGCGGTGCTGCTCCCCGTGCTCGCAATTGGTGGCGGGCTGACGACCGCACTACTCGCCACATTTGGCGGCGCCATTGCCGAAACGATCGGAGCAAACCTTCCGATCGTGCGCTTCCTCGTAGCTGCGATCGTCACCTTCCTCATCTCGGTCCCTGTCGCATTCCTCTTGATCTATATGGAGATGAAGATCATTGCGCTGATGAACCTTCGTATCGGACCAGATCGCATTGGACCAGCGGGCGCTGTGATGAGCGTCGTGCACGGCTTAAAGGTGCTGATGAAGGAGGACTACACGCCACCGAGCGTCGACGTTCCAGTCTTCACGCTGGCACCAGTGGTCGTCTATCTCGCCAGCTTCATGACTCTGCTCGTCATTCCGTTTGCGCCAGAGCTCACGAGCATGGGCTTTGAGCTTGGTCTTCTCTACTTCTTTGCGATCGGCGGGCTCAGCGTCGTTGGCTTGATGATGGCTGGCTGGTCGTCGTTCAATAAGTACTCACTGCTCGGCGGCATCCGCGCCGCAGCACAAGCGATCAGCTACGAGATTCCGCTGACACTCTCCGTCGTGGGGATTGTGATCCTGACCGGCACCCTTTCACTGCCGAAGATCGTCGCTGCACAAGACGGCTCGTTCCTCGACTGGTTCATCTTCCGCCAGCCACTTGCCGCAATCATCTTCTTCATCGCCATCACCGCCGAGGCCAACCGCACCCCATTTGACAACGCTGAGGCCGACCAGGAGATTGTTGCGGGATTCGCCACCGAGTATTCCGGCATGCGCTTCGGATTCTTCTTCTTCGCGGAGTACGTCAACGTCTTTATTGTGTCGGCGCTTTTTAGTTCCGTTTTCCTCGGTGGATCAAACCCGCCAATTCATATTGACCTACATCCACAAATCTTGATTGACCTGAGCGCGCTCGGCATTGGCCTGCCGCTCATCGCCGGACTCGCACCCGTTATTGGCACGCTACTGTTCGCGGCGCCACTCTGGTTCGCCAGTACTCGCGTGAAGGCCTGGCACGCGCTCGTCGGAGGATTCTTGATCTTCGGCGGCGTATCAACGGCGCTCGTAGGCGTCTGGGCCTTTGTGATGCTGCCGCCCGTCGCCAGCCTCATCTGGTTCTTGATGAAAACATTTTCGCTCATTTTCACCTTTGTCTGGATGCGCGGCACACTGCCGCGCGCACGCATCGACCAGCTGATGGGCTTCGCCTGGAAGTGGCTCTTGCCTGCATCGCTACTCAACATCTTTGCGACGGCGTTTGCCGTGTTGATTGCGGGGAGGTAGCCATGCCACGAATTCCTGGCGCGGGTCTTGTTTCAGGGATGCGCCTCACGCTGACGCGCTTCTTCCAGCCGAAGCGTACCGTGCTGTATCCAGAGGTGAAGCCCGACATTGCGCCGCGCAATCGGGGCCGACTTGAGCTCATTACTGACGAACACGGCACGCTGAAGTGCGAAACTTGTTTTCAGTGTGCGCAGGCCTGTCCGATCGAGTGCATCGATATGGGCGGCACCGACACGAAGGGGCGTTTCGCGGTGCATTGGGGCCCCGGCGAGCAATACGCCGAACGTCGCGAGGAGTCGGCGATGCGTCGCTCCGGCCGCGCTGTCTCTGATGCTGCAGCGGCAACAGGGGCGACCGTCAACTTCGCGAAGGTCGACGAGATCCTCGAAGCGCACGACTACGACCCGCACCACATGCTCGCGATCCTTGAAGCGATTCAGGGGGCCTACGGTTACCTGCCTGTTGATGCGTTGAAGCGCGTTAGCGGCGCGACTGGTGCTTGGTACGCCATGGTCTATGGCACCGCCACCTTTTATAAGCACCTTGCCTTTGAGCCAGGGGTGACCCGCTCGATCGCCGTCTGCCGCTGTGCCAACTGCCTCGTCTCGGGGGCGGGTTCGGTGATGGGCACCCTCAGCTACGAGTTCGGCACCGAGTTCGGCCGAGCGATCCCATGGAGCAACTTGCGCCTCGAGTCGCTTCCGAGCCACCTGCTCGGCGCCCCGTCGCCGCTGGTGGTTATTGACGGAGAGCCGCAGCGCGAGCTCAGCGCCAAGAATGCCGCCAGCTGGGCGGCCGCTCTCGCCGGCAGGTACGCCGCATGAAGCGCCTGAGCGCCCCCAAAGGCTGGAGCCAACTGCTCTTCGTGGCGCCGACCGAGCCGTGGGCGGCACTCCGCGCCGCCGCAGCCGCCGGGGCCGCTGCCACGACCACAACCCTGATCGCCGCCGGCCTGCGCGGTCACGGAGGTGGCGGTTTCCTTACTGGGGCGAAGTGGCAGGCGACCGCCGCCGAGCCGGCCAGCCAGCACTACGCCGTGGCGAACGGCTACGAATCTGACCCGGCCGTCTTCACCAACCGCCTCCTTATGGAGGAGAACCCGCAGGGGATCGTTGAGGGGCTTGCCATCGCCGCCCTCACCGTGGGTGCCAGTGAGGCGCTCATTGCCGTGCGCGCTGAGTACACCGAAGCAATCAAGCGACTCGAAGCGGTGATCGCCAACGCCGAACGCGAGGGAGCCCTCGGCGCAACGCTGCTGGGCACTGGTCGCGAGCTGATCATCACCGTGCGCCCACTGCAGGGTTCCAGCATGATCGGCGAGGAGACCGTGTTGATGAAGGCGCTCGCCGGGAAGCGCGGCCAGCCAGAGCAGACCCCCCCATACCCATCAACGGTTGGCTATCTGGGCAAGCCGACCGCTGTGAACAACGTCGCCACACTCGCCGCGGTGCCATGGATCCTGAACAACGGCGCAGAGGCTTTTGCCCAGATTGGCGATACGACACAGCCGGGGACGGTGCTCGTGCAGATCAGCGGATCGGTCGCGAACCCTGGCGTTCTTGAGGTGCCGACCGGCACGCCACTCAACGAGATCATCGCAGCGGCGGGCGGCACGGCCAGTGGCGCAAGCATCAAGGCGCTGCTGGCTGGTGGGCCGACTGGCGGATTCATTCCTGCAAACCTCTTCGGCGGCACCCCATATAGCGGCGCAGGGCTCAAGGGCGTTGGCGCACACATCGGCTCGGGCGCACTCTTGGCACTCGACAACTCCGTCGCGATCCCAGAGCTCGCCACCATGCTCACACGCTGGTGCGCTGATGAGGCGTGCGGCAAGACGATCCCCTGCCGCATCGGCACACGCCGACTCGCCGAGATCGGCCAGCGCTTTGTGGATGGGCTCGCGGGCCCTGAAGATGCAGAGCGCCTGCAGAAGCTCGCCGCCGATGTTACCGATAGCGCCCTCTGCGCCCATGAGGCTCTGGCGCCAAACCCCCTTCTGACAGGAGTGCGATACTTTCCTTCTGAGTTTGGACCAGCGGGCGCCGTGCTGTCGGCAACGCCTACAAGCGGACGGAGCTAAAATGACTGACCTGATTGATCAGCCGGCAAGCGGAGTGGCGCCAGTCTCGCGCGCGATCACTCCAGCACCATCGGCAGAGGTCGCTGTCGACAAGCTTCTCACCACGCGCAGCCCCCAGCGGCCGCAGCGCACACCGACCTTCTACGTCGAGATTGATGGACAACAGCTCGACGCGTTCGAAGGTCAAACAATTCTTGAAGTGTGCCGCGCGAACGGCATCGAGGTTCCAACCCTCTGCTACGACCCGAAGCTGCCAGGATTCGGCGCCTGCCGCATGTGCGTGGTGGATGTCGAAGGCTGTGATCAGCCATCCATTAGCTGTTCATCAAAGGCGGAGCCGGCACAGGTCGTTTCAACGCAAACCGACCGAATTCGCGAGATTCGGCGCACCAACCTTGAGTTGATCTTCAGCGACCACAACGCCTACTGCTTGCCACCCTGCCAGAACAAGTGCCCGAGCCACATCGACATCCCTGGATTCTTGAAGGCGAATGCAGAGTCGCAGTTCCGCGAGTCGGCACGCATCTTCAAGCGCACCATTCCATTCCCAAGCATCCTTGGTCGCGTCTGCCCGGCGCCGTGCGAGGATCACTGCCGCCGCGACGAGGTTGATGAGGCGATCGCAATTCGCGATAGCCACCGCTACGCCGGCGATCAGGTGTTGAAGGCAATGTGGGATGAGGATCTCGACCCACCTGTGCCATTCGAGCTGCAGCCAAAGACGGGCAAGCGCGTCGCCGTGATTGGCTCTGGTCCAGCGGGCGCATCAGCCGCGTATTACCTGCTCGTTGCCGGACACGACGTTACCGTCTTTGAGAAAGACCCTGAGCCAGGCGGCATGTTGCGCTACGGCATTCCGCAGTACCGACTACCGAAGATTGAAGTGCTCGATGGTGAGTACCAGTCCATCACGCGACTCGGTGGACGCTTTGAGTGCGGCAAGATGCTCGGACGTGACTTCACCGTCGCCGACCTGAAGGCGCAGGGCTACGACGGCGTCGTGGTTGCCATCGGTTGCTACGACACGAACGACCTCGGCATCCCAGGCGAAGATGCCGACGGCGTCATCGACGGCCTCGACTACTTGCACACGGCGGCGCTCGGCCTCACCTACCCAGGGCATGAGGGGAGCCGCATTGTCGTGGTTGGTGGCGGCTACACCTCAATGGACTGCTCACGAACAAGCGTGCGGCAGGGGGCCAAAGAGGTCACCCTTGTCTACCGCCGCGACATGAAGGACATGCCAGCCGCCGACGAGGTCCACGAGCTGATCGAGGAGGGGGCACGCGCCATCTTCCAGGCCGGGCCGACCCGCGTCGTCACCGATGCGAATAACAAGGTGATCGGTCTCGAGTTCATCCGCATGCAGCTCGGCGCCCCCGACGCATCGGGCCGCCGACGACCAGAGCCAGCTCCTGGCACTGAATTCATCATTGAGTGCGATCGCATCCTGAAGGCGATCGGCCAAGGTCCCGACATGACGTGGGCGAGCGTTGGCGCAGACGGCGTCGCCACCACCAAGAACGGACGAATGAAGGCGGATGCTGTGACCTTCCAGTCTGGCCGCGATGGCGTCTTCGGCTGCGGCGACCTGCGCAACGGCGCAACAACCGTCGTTGCCTCGATCGCGGATGGTCGGCGTTGCGCCTACGCGGTTGATGCGTACCTGCAAGGCCTCGACCTCTCGGAGATTCGGAACCGACAGACACTTGCTGAGCCACAGCCAGAGTTCTTGAGCATCGTGCCGTTCACCGCCGAGGTGAAGGAGCCACGCCTGCGCATGAAGGCACTCCCGGCCGAAGAGCGCAAGGACGACTACATCGAGTACGAGCTTCCGTATACCAAGCCTGAAGTGATGGCGGAGAGCACGCGCTGCCTGCAGTGCACCTGCGAAGCCATCGGCTTCTGCGATCTGCGACGCCTCGGCATTGAATACGGCACCACACTTAAGACGCTCGAGAAGGATCACCACGGCGGTGCCGGGTTCCGCTCCATTACCGAAAACCGCTGGACTGGTGCAAATCACGACTACATCCGTGATGACTCGCACGCGTTCATCCTGCGTGAGCCATCACGCTGTATCGACTGCGGACGCTGCGCCAGCGTTTGCGCCGAAGTAGTTGGTGCCGCCTGCTACGACTTCATGCGCACCGGCTTTGACACGCTTGTTACCACTCCGCTTGACATGAGCCTCAACGAATCACCATGCGTATCGTGCGGTCGCTGCGCAGAGACCTGCCCAACTGGTGCGCTGATGCCGAAGCCACGAATCCTTGCCAAGTTCGAAGTTGACGAGTCGCGCTGCATCCTCTGTGGAATCTGCGTCGACGCTTGCCCGTATGACGCGCTTCGCAGCGGCTTTGATTTTGAACTTGCGCATACCGATCGCAGCGAGCCGATGATTGACCTTATCGCCCTCTCGAAGCTCGAGCGCACGTCGGAGGCAACCTTCATTCGTAGCGAAGCCAATTGGGAGAACACCGTCGCCGGGCGACGCTACGATCCAGCCCGACAGCTACCTGTGTTGCCACAAAGCCTACGCAAATAACGGATGCCGCTCCCCGACGTCATTCCGTTGATCGGACTCGGGTGGTCGGACGTTCTCTTTTTACTTCTTGGCGGCGTGGTGCTCGCCGCAGCGTTCGGCGTGGTCTTTGGCCGCGACATTATTAAGAGTGGCCTCTGCCTGATCCTGACCCTTGGCGCACTCGCTGGCATCTACGTGATGTTGGGGGCCGCTATCGTTGCCGGCGCGCAGGTCTTGGTGTACATCGGTGCTGTCAGCGTGCTGATCCTCTTTGCGATCATGCTCACGCAGTCAAAAGTTGCGCCGCTGAAGCTGGCGTTCCAAACACAGGTAGCCTCCGCAGCGCTTGCAGCGGTGCTCCTTGCTCTACTCTTCGGCCTCGCCTTCGGCAGCACGGACTGGGGATCAACCGTCTTTACCGACACTCCGGCCGCAACCGGCACCGCGCCCGTCGCCGCCGCACTCTTTGGGCCGTACCTCCTCGCCTTTGAAATTGCGAGCGTGCTCATCCTTGCCGCCGTCATCGGCGGCCTCTACCTCGCGATGGAGCCGAAGGGCGACGAAGTGGGCGAGGAGCTTCCGTGAGCCAGATCGCTGGGCACCTGGAGCCGTACCTCGTTCTTTCGGGGATGCTCTTCGCGATCGGGTCGTTTGGGTTCCTCGCGCGACGCAATGCAATCAGCATGCTGATGAGCATTGAGGTGATGCTGAATGCCGTGAACCTCGCCGCACTAGCGCTCGGCGCATTCATTCCGTCACTCGTAGGGCAGGGGGCAGCCTTCGCCCTTTTGATCATTGCCGTGGCGGCGGCAGAGGCCACCGTTGGTCTGGCGATCGTGATCGCCATCTTCCGCAACCGGAAGACGCCGTTGGTCGACGAGTACGACACGATGAGGCAGTAGCTGATGATCACAGCAGAGACTGCGGTTGCAATCGGCACCCTTCCTGGTTACGCCCCACTCCTACTACTGCTCCCCCTGATCGGCTTCGCCTTTACGGCGGCGGTCGGGCGCCGGCTCGGCAAGATGGCCCACCTGGTGCCGCTCGGCGCCATCGTGGCCACCTGGGCGCTGGCCATGAGCCTGGCGATCCCAGCCCTCGCAGGGGGCCTTGGCGAGGCGGGTGCCTCGATGCCGCTCTTCACCTGGATCGCCTCGGGCGATCTCAGCTTCGGGCTCGGCCTGCACGTGGACGCCCTCACCGGCGCTCTCCTCTTGGTGGTGACCACAGTAGGTGCCCTGGTGCACCTCTACAGCGTTGGATACATGAGCCACGACGACAGCTACTGGCGCTTCTTCGCCTATCTGAACCTCTTCATGTTCTCGATGCTCCTGCTGGTCCTCGCCGACAACCTCCTCGTCGTCTTCGCCGCCTGGGAGCTCGTCGGACTCTCCTCGTATCTGCTGATCGGTTTCTGGTACACGAAGACCGCGCCAGGTCTAGCCGCGAAGAAGGCCTTCATTACGAACCGCGTCGGTGATGTCGGCTTCGCCCTTGGCCTGATGGCCCTCGTGGTGGTCTTCGGCTCACTCGACATCCACACCGTGCTGGCCGGTGTTGAGGCTGGTGTGCTCGTTGGCCCCGCGGCGACGGTGATCGCCCTGCTGATCTTCTGCGGCGCCGTTGGCAAGTCGGCGCAGTTCCCGCTGCACGTGTGGCTCCCCGACGCCATGGAGGGGCCAACCCCCGTAAGCGCACTCATCCACGCGGCGACGATGGTGAATGCGGGCGTCTATCTTGTGGCGCGCATGAGCCCACTCTTCGCCGCGAGTCACGACGCCATGCTCATCGTTGCCGCGATCGGCATCTTCACCGCAATCTTCGCTGCCTCAATTGCCTTCACGCAGACCGACATCAAGCGCGTGCTCGCCTTCTCTACGCTCTCACAGCTCGGCTACATGTTTGCCGCACTCGGCGTTGGTGCATGGATTCCGGCGATCTTCCATCTCATCACGCACGGATTCTTCAAGGGGCTTCTCTTCCTTGGTTCAGGCTCCGTGATCCACGCCGTAGACGGCGAGCAAGAGATGACGAAGATGGGCGGACTCTGGCGCAAGATTCCGATCACGTACGCCACGATGTTGATCGGCACCGTCGCAATTGCTGGGCTCCCACCACTCGCTGGCTTCTGGTCGAAAGACGAGATTCTTGGTGAAGCATTCAAGTTTGGGTTTACGTGGGTCTGGCTCGTTGGCATGGTTGTCGCCGGCATGACCGCCTTCTACATGTTCCGCTTAATGGGGCTTACCTTCTGGGGGAAGAGCCGCGTTCATGACGAGTCGCATGTGCACGAGTCGCCATGGACGATGACCGTGCCGCTCATCATCCTTGCTGTGCCGTCGATCGCAATCGGGGCAGCGCTCGGCTTTCCATTTGCTAACGGCATCTTGGCGAATGGGCTCGAACCGATCTTCCACCCAGCGAGTGTGTTGCTTGCACATGAACACGAAGCTTGGACACTCTTTGGCATTGATGGCTTACTGATGCTTGCAAGCGTCACCGTTGCCTCCATCGGCACCGTTATTGGCGTGCGACTCTTTCGTGACGACAACAGCGCGTCCCTCAGTAGCGTGACGAAGCGCTTGCAGCCGCTCTACGACGGAAGCCGAAACCGCTGGTACTTCGACGATCTCAATGACCTCGTCTTTGTGCGCTTCGGGCGAAAGGTTGCCAATGCGCTCTGGTGGTTTGATCGCCGCGTTGTCGACGGCACGGTCAACGGCGTTGCGACCCTGACCTCAAGTGGTGGCCGCGGGCTTCGACAGATTCAAACTGGTCGCGTGCAGAACTATGCGCTCAGCATCGCGTTCGGCCTTGTTGCCATCGCGGCCGCTTACTTGGTACTTGCAGGATGAGCGACATGCCAATCCTTTCACTAATCATCTTTTCGCCACTCCTCGGTGCGCTCGGCATCGCCTTCCTACCTTCATCGCGACCGAGCCTGATTCGCTTCGCCGCACTCGGCATCTCGCTGATCACCTTTGTGTTGAGCCTCGGCATGCTGCTCGGCATTCGCGGGCAGAGTGGCGAGTTTGCGTTTAGCGAGCAGCTTTCGTGGATTCCGTCATTCGGTATCACCTATCACCTTGGCGTTGATGGGCTCTCCGGTGCGCTCGTCGTGTTGACCACGCTGCTCAGCTGGATCTGCATCCTGGCGAGCTTCGGCCCGATCCAAACGCGCGTGAAGGAGTACTTCATCAACTTCCTCATCCTCGAGACCGGCCTGCTCGGCGTCTTCTTGTCGCTCGACCTCTTCCTCTTCTACATCTTCTACGAGATCGTGCTCGTGCCGATGTATCTCATCATTGGCATCTGGGGCGG
The DNA here is from genome assembly GCF_040397215.1 of Candidatus Limnocylindrus sp. Classification (NCBI taxonomy): domain Bacteria; kingdom Bacillati; phylum Chloroflexota; class Candidatus Limnocylindria; order Candidatus Limnocylindrales; family Candidatus Limnocylindraceae; genus Candidatus Limnocylindrus; species Candidatus Limnocylindrus sp. The sequence continues at coordinate 17,241 of NZ_JBBAWK010000006.1, read as the reverse complement.
CGCCGACCGCATCTACGCCACGATCAAGTTCGTCCTCTATACGCTTGTTGGATCGCTCCTCATGCTCGTGGCGATCCTCGCTACCGCCTTCAGCCACCAGGCCGTCACCGGCTCATGGACCGGGGCGTTCGATTTGATCGCGCTGCGGGGCACCATCGCCGACCCCTCGCTGCAGGTCCTCGGATTCGCCGCTTTCGCGCTCGCGTTTGCCATCAAGGTGCCGATGTTTCCGTTCCATACCTGGCTCCCCGATGCGCACGTGCAGGCTCCCACCGCAGGCTCGGTCATCCTCGCCGGCGTGCTGCTGAAGCTTGGCGGCTACGGCTTCATTCGCTTTGCGATCCCACTCTTCCCTGATGGCGCGCACCTCTTTGCGCCACTGATGATTGCCCTCTCCGTCATCGCCATCATCTACGGCGCGCTTGTGGCGATCGTGCAGACCGACCTGAAGAAGTTGATCGCCTACAGCTCAGTGAGCCACATGGGTTTCGTCACGCTCGGCATCTTCACTTTCAATCAGCAGGGTGTTGATGGGGCAATCTTGCAGATGCTTAATCATGGCCTCATTACCAGCGGACTCTTCCTGCTCGTTGGTATCGGCTACGAACGCACGCACGATCGCGAGATTGCCAAGATGGGCGGCTGGGCGGCGCGCACTCCCGTGTACGCCGCGCTCTTCGGCTTCTTCCTCTTCGCCTCTGTGGGCTTGCCTGGCCTATCGGGATTCGCCGGTGAGTTCCTAGTTCTCCTCGGCGCATTCATCGCCAACCCGATGGTCGCGGGCGCATCAACCTTGGTCATGATCCTCGCGGCGGTCTATCTGCTCTACATGTATCAGCGCGTCTTTACCGGCCCACTCTCGCCATTCTTAAAGGGGCTTGGCTCGCATCTTACCGATGTCACACCAACTGAGATCCTAACGCTTGCGCCTCTTGCCGCACTGATCATGATCTTCGGCGTTATGCCAACGCTTCTCACCAGCTCGTTTGCGCAGAGTGTCGAAACGTTCCTGATGTCGGCGATTAGTACGGTGGGTCAATGAGCAACGAACTGCTCACTCTCGCGCCGCTGATCACGGTGATTGTTGGCGCAATCGCCGTGTTGATCAGCGACATGGTCACGCCGAACCGCAATCACGCGCCGGTCGCCGTCGCGCTTGCCGCACTCGGAGCAACGGCCGCACTGCTCATCAGCCAGGGCGGAAGCAGTGCCAGTGCGCTAGGTGGCAGCTATGTTGCGGGGCCACTCGTCGCCTACCTTGGCCTCCTTGGAATCTCAATCGTGGCGATCACGCTCCTGATTGCGCCGGCGTACCTCGCTGCGCGCAACTATCCAACTGCGGAACTCGCAGCAATACTCCTCTTTGCCCTTGCCGGTGCGATTATTCTCGGAGCTGCAACCGATCTCGTCACCCTCTTCGTTGGCCTTGAGCTAATGGTTATCCCTGGTTACGTTCTTGCTGGATACGCAAAGCGCGATCCACTGAGTACCGAAGGTGCGGTGAAATACTTCCTGCTCGGAAGCTTTTCGAGCGCTATCCTGCTCTTCGGTATCGTGGTGCTCTGGGGCGCTGCGGGAACCGCTTCGCTGAGCGGCATCGCAATGGCGCTGGCATCTGGCAACGCAAGCGCTGGCCTCGCGGTTGCGCTCGCGTTGATTACCACCGGCTCGGCATTTAAGATCGCAGCGGTGCCGTTCCACTACTGGACTCCCGACGCCTACCAAGGCTCACCAACGCCGATTACTGGATACCTCTCGGTTGGCCCGAAGGTTGGCGCCTTCGTCCTCCTCATTAAACTGTTTGTGATTGCCCTCGCGCCGCTTGCATCGCTCTGGATTCCCGTGATGGTGGTGTTGGCCGCAGCAACGATGACGCTCGGCAACCTCGTGGCCCTGACGCAGAGTAACGTGAAGCGCATGCTCGCCTACTCATCAATTGCGCACACCGGCTATCTGATGGTGGGCATCGTTGCGGCAGGTGCAGGGCAGGCTGCGGGGATCGCCGGAGTGCTCTTCTACACCGCGGCGTATGCGTTCATGAACCTCGGCGCGTTCGCCTTCCTGACTGCGCTGCAGGGTCGACCGGGCGCAACCACGCAGCTCTCAGATCTCGCGGGGCTCGGCCGTAAGCATCCGCGCATGGCGATCCTCGCGGCGATTTTCTTGTTGAGCCTCACCGGCATTCCGCCGACGGCAGGCTTCTTCGCCAAGACGTACGTAATTTTGGCTGCGGTGCAGGCGGGCGGACCGGCCACGATCCTCGCCGTGATCGCGGTGCTCAACGCCGCCATCGCGGCCTTTTACTACCTGCGCGTCATCGTCTATCTCTTCATGCGCGACCCGGCGGAGCCTGCGATCCAGGTGGCCGAGGGGCCGATGCTGCGCGCCGGCCTGCTGCTCGCCGCCATCGGCACGGTGGCTCTCGGCTTGGCGCCAACCCCGATCATCGAGGCGGTCGTTCGGGCCCTCGCGAAGTAGGCGCGGCCCCCGAGGCGGGGGTGTAACAATCGAGCTCTCCGTCGCGCCCCCTCCGCGTCGCATCAGCGGGAATTCATATAAACTTCTGCTTCTATGAGCGCACAGCACGCATCCGCACTCTCCGCCGCCACGGGCGCCGCCGTCTCCCGCCTCGCGGGAGAGCGTGACGTCATCGAGGCGGCACGCCGCGTGCACCGTGCCCTCGGTGATACCAATCGCCTCGAGGTGGTCCGCCGCCTGGCCGCTGGCCCCGCCACCGTCTCCGAGCTGATTGAGTTCACCGGCCTCTCACAGCCGCTCGTCTCGTGGCACCTGCGCCGTTTGCGCGCCGCCGGCCTCGTGACCACTGAGCGCTCTGGGCGCGAATCGATCTGCACGCTCCGCATAGCCACCATTGCCGAAGGGCACGCGCTGATGCTCTCCGCCCTCGGCATCGCTGACCCCGCCGCCTGGATCGCCCCAGCCGATGCGCTTCCGAGCGCCACGCCACTCGTAGACGCTGTTCGTGGCGAGGAGGCCTAACTGTGGCGAAGCGCACGAGCGGCAAGCGCGTCACGCAGGGGAGCCTGCTGACCACCACCGAACGCAGCAAGATCAAGCAGATCGGTGAGCCGATCGCACTCCTGCTCGGGCGGATCGGTTTCTCGCCCGACGCGCTCACCCTTGTTGGATTCGGCATTGTGTTGATCGCAACGGTGCAGGTCGCACTCGGCAACTGGGCGATCGCGGCGGGCATCCTTATCGCCGGCACGCTCTTTGACGGTCTTGACGGCACGCTCGCTCGTGCAACGAATCGCGTCACCGCATTCGGCGCATTCTTTGATTCATCGCTTGATCGCGCCGCAGAAGCGGTGATCTATGCCGGCATCGTCTACAGCGCCGCTGTTCTTGGTGATATTCAGATCGTCACCGCAGCGTCACTGGCACTCGGCATCGGCTCGCTCGTGAGCTATGTGCGTGCGCGTGGCGAAGGCCTCGGCGTCTCCGCACACGGTGGCATTGCGCAGCGCGCCGAGCGCGCGGCTCTACTCATCCTCGGCCTGCTCGCCGCCGGTCTCAGCGGAGAGACAAGCTACCTGCTCTACGCACTCCTCATTATCGTCACATTGTCAGTACTCACCGTGCTGCAGCGAATCTTGTTCATTCGCGCCGCGTTGACGACCACCGGGCGTCGCGCATAGCGCGCCAATTAAATACTCGCCGCCTGGCGTGAAACGGGCGGTTAGTGAAGGCGGACTCACAGGTGTGGGCTCGCAAAGCGGAAAGGTCGCGAAGGCGACAGAGAAAGGGGTAACAGGAAAATGGTAGAGATGAACGGGCCTCGCGCCCAATGGAATGCACGACCAGCGCCGACAACGCCGATCAAGGCAACGAATCCGATCCGCGTCGCAATCGCGGGCGTCGGTAACTGCGCCAGCAGCTTGGTGCAGGGTCGCTACTTCTACGCCGACGTGGCGAACGATGCAAAGGTCCCAGGGCTGATGCACGTCGACATCGGCGGCTATCACGTACGCGATCTTGACTACGTTGCGGCGTTTGACGTCAACGTGAACAAGGTTGGCAAGGATCTCTCCGTTGCACTTGGCGCAGAGCCAAACAACACCTGGACCTTCCAGGAGATCCCAACCACCGGCGTGATAGTTCAGCGTGGACCAACGCTCGATGGCATTGGCAAGTACCTCAAGGACGTGGTGATCGAGTCACCAGAGAAGCCAGTTGACGTTGCCGCTGTGCTCAAGGAGCGCAAGGTTGACGTGCTCGTTGCCTACCTTCCGGTCGGCAGCGAAGAGGGGATTCGCTACTACGCTGAGCAGGCGATCAAGGCGGGATGCGCGTTTGTGAACGCAATTCCAGTCTTCATTGGTCGCGAGCCAGAGTGGCAGAAGAAGTTCGCCGCAGCCGGTCTCCCAATCGTCGGAGACGACATCAAGAGCCAGGTTGGCGCAACGATTGCGCACCGTGTTCTTGCTCGACTCTTCGCCGATCGTGGCGTGCAGCTCGACCGCACCTATCAGCTGAACTTCGGTGGCAACACCGACTTCCAGAACATGTTGGAGCGCGATCGACTTGAGAGCAAGAAGATCAGCAAGACCAACGCGGTCACCTCAATCCTCGACGAGCAGCTTGGTGATAACCAGGTGCACGTTGGGCCATCGGACTTCGTGCCGTGGCTTCTTGACCGAAAGTGGGCAAACATTCGCCTTGAAGGGACAACCTTCGGCGGTGTGCCACTCACGGCGGAGCTGAAGCTCGAGGTGTGGGATTCGCCAAACAGCGCCGGCGTCATCACGGACGCTATTCGCTGCGCGAAGCTCGGCCTTGACCGCAAGTTGGCGGGGACGCTCGTAGCGGCGTCGTCGTACTTCATGAAGAGCCCGCCAATGCAGCTGCGCGACGATGTCGCCCATGCCGCAGTGGAGGCCTTTATCCGCGGCGAGGACAATCGCGTCCTCGACGGAACCCAGGTGACCAAAGAGGGATACCCCACCTCTGAGTCACTGAACTCCGTCCGCGCCTAAGCGTTCCGCTGCGAGGCTGGCTTCGGCCAGTCCCGCCTTCACACTGGAGAGAGCCGTCGCACCCCGCAAGGGGGCGGCGGCTCTCCCCTACACTCCCCGAATGAGCGAACCACAGCCGCCCCAGGGGGCAGCCACCCCCTCGCCGCTCCGTCGCCAGGCGCCAAGGCGCACCCCTGGGTATCTCGCTCGGCGCGCCTGGGAGCGCAGCGTCTACGCCGGCTACCGCCTCCTCATGGCGCTCATCGGGATCCTGCCTCCACGCCCCGTCGAGGCGCTCTTCTCCGCCGTCGCACCCCTCGCCTATCTCCTCTGGCCGGCCAAGCGTCGTATCGCCGACGGCAATGCCGCGGTCGTCCTCGGCGTGGCCGATGCGGAGGGTCGACCACTCCCAGGGAACGAGAAGCTCGTGCGCGCCCGCTCCCTTGCGAACTACCGAACCTATGGACGCTTCGCAGCAGAACTGCTGCGACTTCCGAGCCGCTCGCTGCGCGACATCGCGACGGACGTTGATCTCACTGAGGCGGTACTCCTTGACGACTTCCGGGCGCGCGGTCAAGCGGCGATCTTTGTCGGCTTTCACGCCGGCAACAACGAACTTGGAGCCGCCGCGCTCAGCGAGCGCAAGTACGATGTCAACGTAGTTGCTGATGACAGTGCCTTCCCAGAGATGTACGAACTCCTCCGCCGCCTCCGCGCATCGTGGGGGATCAAGGTGATCGACTGGAAGGCGATTCGCGATGTGTTTGGCGCAATGAAGCGCGGCGGCGTCATCGTGCTGCTCAGCGACTGGGGCTACAAGTCCGATGGCATTCCCTGTCAGCTCTTCGGACGCTGGACAACGCTTCCCAGTGGACCAGCGGTCTTGAGTGCACGCGGCAACGCGCCGATCGTGCCGTTCTTCGTTCGCCGCGAGGCTCCTGGAAAGTTCCGAATCCTCTTCGGTGCACCAATTAGTTCGGGCAATGGTTCACCAGCGGAACTTCTACGCGCAACACAAGAGACAGCAACGGTGATGGAGAACCTCATCCGAACCGAGCCACTGCAGTGGAATTGCTTCAAGCCACTCTGGCCCAATGCAGCAAAACAACAAGAGCTTGCAGTTGATGCAGCCCGCAGATCAACAGAGACCGCACGTCGTGGTGGCGAGAGCGCAACGTGAGCGCGCTGATCGGCTATCTCATCATTGGGGCGCTTTCGTTCATCTCACGGCTTCCAGAATCTTTTCTTGTCGCGATTGCACGGGCATGGGGAAGAGTCGGTCCGCGCGTTCTACGAGCGCGTGCTTCAATGGCCCGAAAGAACCTAGCGCGCGTCTACACCCATCGTGATGGCGCTGCACCTACGAGCAGGGCACTCGATCGCGGCGTAGGTCTGCTCTTCGAGCATCATGTGCGCTTCTATATTGAAACCGCACGAGCGCCCCGACACGCGCGAAGGATCATCGCCACACGCGTACGCCTTGAGAGCGAGGAGTCTGTGCGCGCCGCATTTACGCGCGGTAGTGCTGGTGCAATCTTTCTTGCCGCACACTTCGGTGCGATCGAACTTCCTGGCAGCATTCTCGCAGACCGGAGTGGCATGAAGCCGGTGGCGCCGATGGAGGAGCTCGGCAACCCTGTGCTGCAACGCTGGATGCTGCGTGTGCGCGGTGAGGGCCTTGGTCTACGCATCATCCCTGCACATGGCGCCGCCGCTGTGATGTCGGCTGAACTCGCCTCTGGTGGAATCGTTGGCCTTGTCGGCGATCGCAATATTGTTGGGCGCGGTGTGCTGGTCTCGCTGTTCGGCGCACCGGCACGCTTGCCGATCGGGGCGGGCCTGCTTGCCGTAGAGAGCAATGCGCGTCTCTTTGTTGCCGCTGTCATTCGCGAAGATCGTGGGCTCTACACGGGTTATATTCGTCAGGTAGATATGCCCAGCACCGGAGACCGCATGGAGCAAACACGCGCAGCGCTCGTTGGCGTCGCCGCGGCATTTGAAGAGCTGATCAGCAAAGCCCCTGAGCAGTGGTGGACGCTCTTCTATCCAATCTGGGACGATCTACCGTCATGAGCCCAACAAAGCGACTGATGACTGGCGTGCAGGGGAGAGCCGATCTGCACATCCATACGATGGCCTCCGATGGCACCGCCGGTGTTGCGCAGGTGCTCGCACAGGCGCAAGCGGCGCGACTTGATGTGATCGCCATCACCGATCACGACCGCATTGATGCAGCGCGAGCGGCGCAAGCGATGGCGATCAAGAGCAAGTTGCGCGTGCAGGTCATTGTTGGCGAGGAGATCTCCACGCTGCAAGGCCATGTGCTCGGGCTTTTCCTTGAGGAGCGAGTTCGCCCCCTCCGATCGCTTCGCCGTACCATCGCCGAGATCCACGAGCAGGGAGGGATCGCTATCCCAGCCCACCCGCTCTTCCCGCACCCTCTCTGTGCCCAGGCGGGGGCCCTGCGGGCCGTAGCGAACGATCGTGACCGCGCCTGCCGCCCCGATGCCCTGGAGACCTTCAACCCCACGATTTTTGGTACCTTCCCGCGAGCGCGAGTGCAGCGGCTGGCAAAGGAGCTGAGCCTCCCTGGGGTCGGCTCCTCTGACGCCCACGTGCTCGAGGCGATCGGGCGCGTTTACACCACCTTCCCCGGTCGCTCGGCCGCTGCGCTGCGTCGAGCGATCCTCGCCGGCACGGTGAAGCCCGGCGCGGGCGAGGATCACACCGTGCTGGAGAGCCCGGCGATCTTTGCCCGGCAGATGCTGCGCAACCTCATTGGTCTGGGACAAGACTTGCGCGGCGTAACTCGCCCAATCTGGACCCTCGGCGGCGAGCGACATGGGCGCGACCTCGGCTACCCAGAGAGCCACAAGCGACCGGTGAAACAGAGGTGAAAATCGGACTCGTCACCCCGTACGTCTATCCGATGCCAGGCGGCGTGAACGATCACGTTGGCAGCCTCTACCGCGTCCTCCGAGCACGCGGCCATGATGTGCGCATCATCACCAGTAGCCACGGACTACAAAAAGCATCCGAAGGTGATGTGATCCGCATCGGCAAGGGATTCAGCGTCCCATTCAATGGATCCATGGGCACGATCACGCTAAGCCCAACCTACCTGCGCCAGGTACGTGAGCTCCTCGAACGCGAGCAGTTTGACGTGCTGCACTTCCATGAACCGTTCGTGCCGTTCCTCAGCCTCGTCGTGCTGACACTTTCCACATCGGTAAACATTGGCACCTTCCACGCGTTCGGTGGACTCTCACTCAGTTACGAGTTCGGCCGACGCGTGATGGGCGATTACGCCAATCGACTGCACGGGCGCATTGCCGTGAGTCCCGCAGCGCGTCACTTCATCAGCCGCTACTTCCCGAGCGAATACAAGATTGTGCCGAACGGCGTTGAGCCGAGTCGCTATCGCAACGCAGTGCCGATCTCTCGCTATCGCGACGGCGTTCCAAATGTGCTCTTCGTTGGCAGAATGGAGCCTCGCAAAGGCTTGATCCACCTCTTGCGTGCGATTCGCAGAATGCAGGTCAACGGCGAGCAGGTTCGCCTCCTCATCGTTGGTTCCGGTCCAGGTGAGCGCGAGGCGCGCCGCTACGTTCTTACGCGGCAACTAAACGACGTTGAGTTTCTTGGGCGCGTAGGTGATGCAGAGAAGGCGCAGCTCTTCAAGACGGCCGATGTCTTTGTCTCTCCGGCAACAGGGCGCGAGTCATTCGGCATCGTGCTTCTTGAGGCGATGTCCTCTGGCGCACCAGTGATCTGCTCCGACATTCACGGTTATCGCGCCGTAGTTCGCCGCGAGCGAGATGGCATCTTGGTTCCACCAGCCGACTCTGATGCGCTCGCTGATGCGCTTGCGCGCGTTATTCACGATTCGGAACTGAAGGCACGACTAAGCGCAGCGGGCATCGAGCGATCGGAACTCTTTACCTGGGACCGTGTCGGCGCATCGGTTGATGAGTACTACGGCTTCGTGATCCGCCGCCTTGCGGTGCAGGGAGCGCTACCGAGCGGCTTCAGTGCACCGATCCCTCCGCCACCGGGGCCGCGCCGCCGCAGCGCCTAGCGCGCTACGCCTGCGCGAGTCGCGAGGCGAGCTCGCAGAGGAGACGTGCAGTAAGACCCCACACACGTCGCTCTCCAGGCACTGGAATAACGCCGTATCGCAGAAGTCCTCCCTGCTCCTCTGCATCAACAACGTGCACCTCATGTCGCGGGTCAAAGAGACCGAGCTCAGCGCCGAGTGTTTCAGCGACTTCGCGTGGATCGGGTGTGATCTGTGGGGTCTGTGGTGCTACGGCAACAAGCACCTGCACAAGGAAGTTGCTTGCTGGCACGTAGGCGGCGTCAAGCGAACCAACGAAGCGAATCTCATGCTCAGGATCTGCGGCGTGAAAGCCGAGCTCCTCGTGTAGTTCGCGGATCGCCGTCTCTTGTGAAGTTTCGTTTCCTTCTACCTTGCCCCCCGGGAGGGCGATCTGCCCGCCGTGACGGCCGTGCTCCGCCCTCTTAATTAGCAGCACCTGGCAATCGAACGGATGCGGGTCAACGCTCTCACCGCCGCCAGTTGAGCCGCAGCCCCCTAGGGCCACAGGGGGTACAAGGAGCGCGGTTACCACCGCAATGCGCGGGTTGCCACTTGTGGGGGGATTGAGGTCGACGGGCTCAAGGCCTGGCAGGCGGAGCGGGGTGAGCGCCTCTGGGAGCGGGAAGGGGAGTGCGGGGAGACGCCCCGCCGCATCGCGACGGAGCGCCTCCTCAATACGGTCTGCGAGTCGGTTGATCAACGCGACAGGTCAGCTAGGCCGGCCCGTTGCGTCATGCGAACGGACAGGGATCCGTGGCGGACGCGGCGTGCCGTGATTCGCTGGGAGTGGCTTCGGCTTGCGGCGCAGGGCATGCTCGAGTACCTGGCCGATCGTCTCCACCGGAATGATCTTCAGCGACTTGCGGATCTCCTCAGGGATCTCCGGCAGGTCCTTCTCGTTCTTCTTCGGAACCAGCACCACGCGCGCACCTGAAGCGTGTGCCGCCAGCGCCTTGCTCTTGAGGCCACCGATCGGCAACACGCGGCCGCGCAGCGTGATCTCGCCGGTCATTGCAACCTCTTTACGAACGGGGATGCCGGTGAGCGCCGAAACGATTGCCGTCGCCATCGTCACGCCCGCCGAGGGGCCATCCTTTGGAATGGCACCCGCTGGAACGTGAATGTGCAGACCCGATTTCTCGAAGCGCTCTGGCGCGATACCGAGCTCCGCTCCGTGCGCCTTGATCCAGGTGAGGGCGGCCCGCGCCGACTCCTTCATCACATCGCCGAGTTGACCGGTGAGGATCAACTCCTCGCGGCCCTCCATGACGCCAACCTCGACCGTGACAACGTCACCACCGACCGGCGTTACGACGAGACCGGTCGCTGAACCGATCTGATCGTCGTTATCCATCTCGCCGTACTCATGGCGCTCAGGCCCGAGCCAGGTGGCCAGCCGCTTGGCGTCAACCTCTGGCTTACGACCCTTCTTCTCGGCGACAGCGCGCGCCAGCTTGCGCATCACGGTGGCGATCTCTCGCTCCGCGTTGCGCACGCCCGCCTCGCGCGTGTAGTGACGAATCAGGTGCACCAGCGTCTCGTCGGGGATGATCGCCTGCGCCTCGGTCAGCCCGTGGTTCTCACGCTGCTTCGGCAAGATGTAGCGCTTCGCAATCTGCACCTTTTCCGCCTCGGTATATCCAGGAATCTGGATGATCTCCATGCGGTCGCGCAGCGGCGCAGGAATTGTGTCGAGCTGATTCGCAGTGGCAACGAAGAGCACCTGCGAAAGATCGAACTCGACCTCGAGGTAGTTGTCCTGGAAGGTTGAGTTCTGCTCGGGGTCAAGCACCTCGAGGAGCGCCGACGAAGGGTCGCCGCGGAAGTCCGCGCCGAGCTTGTCGATCTCATCGAGCATGAAGACCGGATTCTTCGTGCCCGCCTGCTTGATCCCTTGTGCAATTCGACCAGGGAGCGCACCGATGTAGGTGCGTCGGTGCCCACGGATCTCCGCCTCGTCGTGCAAGCCACCGAGGCTCATTCGTACGAACTTGCGGCCCATCGCGCGAGCAATCGACTTGCCGAGCGACGTCTTGCCAACCCCTGGAGGGCCGGCGAAGCAGAGGATCGGGCTCTTCACCTGCGGGGCGAGCTTGCGCACCGCGAGATACTCGATGATGCGCTCCTTTACCTTCTCAAGGCCATAGTGATCGTCGGCGAGCACCTTGGCCGCCTCCTTGATTTCGATGCGGTCTTCGGTGGCGATGTTCCACGGCATCGAGATCAGCCAATCAACATACGTACGAATCACACCAACTTCGGGCGATGCCGAAGGGATGCGGCTCATGCGGTCGAGCTCCTTGAGCGCACGCGACTTGATCTCCTCTGGCATACCAGAGGCTTCTACCTTCTCGCGCAACTCATTCGTCTCCGCCTGTTGCGGATCCTCTTCGCCAAGCTCACGCTGAATCGCCTTCAGCTGCTCGCGCAAGAAGTACTCGCGCTGGCTCTTATCCATTTCAGAGCGCACGTCCGATTGAATCTTCCCCTTGATCTCAAGGATCTCAATCTGTCGTGACAGGAATGATGCGACGTACTTCAGTCGCGCAACCACATCAATCGTCTCGAGCAGCTCCTGACGCTGATCGGTCGTCATGTCGGGGGTGTAGGCTGTCATGTCGGCAAGCAGCCCTGGATCACTGATGTTCTTCGCCGCGACAGCCGCCTCTGGTGGCACCGGTGCGCCAGAGGTGACGTACGTCTCCACCTGCGCCTGCACGCTGCGCATCAAAGCTTCAACCTCAACGCCAGTGACCTCTGGCGTCTCAACGATGGTTCCCTTCAGCATGAGTGCTGCTCCAGTGGTGTCGAGCGACTTCACCTTGAAGCGACGCTGACCCTGCACAACGGCGCGGAGCGTGCCGTCAGGAAGGTTCACCACCTGCGCGATCTTCGCGAGCGTGCCCATTGCGTGCAGCTGGTCAACCGAGGTGATCTCCTCTTGCTCTGGTTCGCGTTGGGTTACCAGGGCGATCCAGCCGCCCGCGGCAGCAGCGGCGCGAACCGCGGCAACGCTCTTGTCGCGGCCAACCTTGAGCGGCGCAACCATCTCAGGGAAGATGACGATCTCGCGCAGGGGGACGAGGGGAAATGCTCCGCGCCCGCGCGGCACCACGGTTTCGTCGTCGCTCGCGGCAACAGCCTCGTCAATGGCGAGCTGCTCCTCTTCGTTTAGCTCTTCATCAAGTTCTGCCTGAATCTCTCGTTCGGTTCGCTTGCTCATGCTCGTCCCCTTCCCGCCGCTTCCTGCGGCGCTCGCTTCGCCTCTTCCGCTTGACCCTCTTCGTACAGTCGCTCCAAGATTCGTTCGCCGAGCCGCTCCTCGAGATCAAAGAGGAGCTTGATGCCGGCAAGGTTGACCCCAAAGTCTTGCGTCAGGTGGCGTATCCAGAGGATGCGCCGAAGGTCGTTCTCAGAGAAGAGGCGGATGTTCGACTCGGTTCGGGAGGGGCAGATCAGGCCCTCCTCCTCGTAGATGCGCAGTGTGCGGGGGTGGGCCGAGACGATATTGGCCGCCACGCTGATCACGTAGACCGGCCGTGCTGGATCAACTCCTGCACCCCTGCTCTTCAACACCTCCACATGTTACAACCTTATCAACATCATTGTCAAGAGAGTTATCCAGAGAAGGGTAGCAGCGAGGGCGAGCCCGACCTGGCTTGAGGGCAACTAGCGGAGGAGCCGGAGGGGCGGGAGACCCCTACTCGAGGTCGCGGCGGTACGGAATATCGAGAATCACCGTGTTGCGTCGGCCGAGGAGCGTCTCGCGGAGGCGCTTCCCGTTGCCGTTATGTAGGATGCGATCCCACCAGTGCCTGCCGGCGTATTCCGGAATCATCACCACGTTGATGCGGCGCCCCTCTGTTGGCAGGTGCTCATCTTCGCTCTCAATCTCATCAAGGTAGTGACAGATCGGCTCCACGATGGCGCGGAACGGCGAATCGACTGTCACCAAGCGCACGCCAGGGAAAAGCGTCTCAAAGCGTGTCCGCACCTCGCGCTCCTCATCGTCGCTGAAGACGACGCGAATTGCGGTGAGCTCACCATTTTCAGCTTCGAGGATTCGACCAAGGGTAATCGCGCGGACTGTGGAGCGATTGATCTCACCAAATGGCGCGAGAATTCGCCGTGGTCGATGTGGTGCGTCAAACACAACACCCGGCTTTATTGAAAGTTCACGTTCGTGCAAATTATACCGATTGCGCACTAGCTTCATGAACACCGTGAGAAGCGGAATCAAAATGAAGACTAGGTAACCGCCATCGGTGAACTTCGCAGCGGTAATAACGATCAAGACCACAGCCGTTACAAAAGCACCGGCACCATTGAGTAGTGCGCGCCCGGCCCAACCCGCATTTCGCAACCGTCGCCAATGCAGCACCATGCCAGCCTGGCTGATAGTAAATCCAACGAAGACGCCAATGGCGTACGCCGGAACGAGTGCGGTGACTACTGCATCCGTGCCGATGAGCAGTAGTGCAGCAGCGAGGGCAATGATAATAATTCCAGCGCCGTAGGCTAGGCGATCACTGCGCTGGCCAACCTGTCGTGGCAGGTAGCCATCGACCGCCAAGATGCGCGCAAGCTGCGGCCCGCCGTTGAAGCCTGTGTTCGCCGCAAGGAGCAAAATGCCCGTCGTTGCGACCTGGAACAGTGCATAGAGTGGCCCGCTCCCAAATGATGTTCGTGCAATCTGTGAGAGCAGTGTTTCGCCGCCGATCTCCTGCGGCACCTTTCCATACGCAAAGGCGACAAGGGAGATGCCCAAGAAGAGTGTTCCGAGCAGCACGGCCATGACAACAAGTGTTGATGCAGCGTTCTTCGCCTCTGGCTTCTTGAACGACGCAACGCCATTGCTGATTGCTTCGGTGCCAGTCAACGCAACGGAGCCATGCGCAAACGCCTTCAGCAACAGAATGGGCAACAGGATCGTTGCGGTCTCATGTGCTTGGATCACCACACCCTGGCTCCAGGTCACGGCTGGATCGCCTGTAATAATTTTGATCAGACCAACGCCAATCACCCCAAAGGCGCCGACAACAAAGAGATAAGTCGGCAGGGCGAAGATGCGACCTGATTCGCGAAGCCCTCGGAGGTTTGCCAGAACGAGGAGACCCATCGCACCGAGCGCAAGCTCCAGGCGTACGCCTGCGAGTGATGGGATGGCTGAAGTGATGGCGGCGATACCTGCCGCGGTGCTGACGGCGGCGGTCAGGATGTAGTCGACGATCAGGCTCGATGCGGCGATGAGGGCTGGCCAGGTGCCGAAGGTGCTCTTTGCGACGGCGTACGCACCACCGCCATTGGGGAATCCGAAGCAGACCTGTCGGTAACTGATGGCGATCAGCCCGAGCAGCAGCCCGATGCCGAGGGCAACAATTGGCCCATAGATCAGGAAGCTGGCACCAGCCCCGGCGAGCACCAACAAGATCTCTTCGCTGGCGTAGGCGCTCGACGAGATCGCGTCCGACGAGAAGATCGGGAGCGCTAGCTTGCGACTGAGGCGCTGCTCGCCCTCCTCGGCATTTGAGAGAGGTCGGCCCAAGAGTGCCCGCTTTGCGGCGTGGGTCGCCTCGCCGACCAAGCCAAGATCGGAGGCGGCACTGCCAGCCTCCGACGCAACAAGATGATCTGGCTGTGGCTCAACAAAGAGCTCCTCACCATTGTGGTTGTGGTGCCAGTCGGGCTTCCCCTTCTGCTGGTCAGAGGTCATCGCGATTCACTGCACCTTTCCCGTCGATTCAGGGGTCTATGAGGGCTACTTATCGCCCTAATCCTATACCCGCGCTCGCACTCGTTCAGATTCGTGCGGAGTGACGCGCACAAGAAGCGCCCCTTCGAGTGCAACTACGTTCACCGGAATTACCTCAATTGCACTGGCTCCAATGAAAGAAGAGGCGGTGCTTAGCTCCGCATCCCAGCCCTCCCCCGCACGCTTCCATGCGAGCAGCGAGCCCCTTGGCGTGAGAATCGGTGCAGCAAGTCGGATCAGTTCACTCAGCGGTGCGATCGCTCGCGCAGTAATGACATCGAAACGAACGCCACCCCCTGGCGCCAAATCTTCAGCGCGCACATGCGCGACACGCAACCGCGGCGCTAGCCCGCTCGCTGCGGAAACAGCCTCAAGAAAGCGCGCCTTCTTGCCGATTGATTCAATCAACGTCATTGAAAGGCCGTCGTGGTGCGTTAGTAAACGCGCCGCTATCGGCACGCCGGGGAATCCACCGCCAGAGCCAAGATCGGCGATCTTGCCGCGGCCATCAGGAAGCAAGCGCTCAATGTGCGGAGCAGCGACCAGTGAATCCAATAGATGTCGCGTTGCGCGCTCGACTGGATCGCTCACGCGCGTGAGGTTGATTGCTGGGTTCCATGCGTCGAGTAGACGAAGGTGTGCAGTAAAGATTGCAGTCTCAGCAGCAGAGAGTTCAGAAAGCGACGCTACAGTGAGTTGGCGCGCAAGTTCAGCCAGGGTGTCACGTTCGGTTGGCGGCAGCGCACCCGGATCAGTGGGAAGCGGCGCACGGTCAAGGGGCGTTGTGTCAGGGCTCAGTCCGCGGCTCCACTCTTTGGCGTTACGCCGCGTGCCGGACGACCCATGGAGCGACGCACGACGTCGAGCACCTCTTCAATGGACTTCTCGGCATCACCCTTCTCCGCCGCATCTTTCATACAGCCGCGAATGTGGTCTTCAAGGATCAGGAGGCCAAGCGCGTCGACCGCTGCGCGAAGTGCTGCGGTCTGCTGCAGGATGTCAACGCAGTACTCTTCGCGGTCAACCATGCGCGCAATACCACGCACCTGTCCCTCAAGTCGCCGCAAACGATTAAGCAGCACCTTGCGGTCTTTTGTGTAGCTGTGCCCGACATGTTCTGCCATACCCCCTGAGAGTATCCGATCACGCTGCGGTGCTACGATTCAGACGCAGAGCGGCGGGCCCCAGCCGGGGCGCCAAGTCGGGAGGAGCAACCATGGCGGCGAGCCAGAACCCGCACGACGACATCGAGTCGGTACTGATTACCGAAGCGGCGATTGACGCGCGAGTGCGCGAGCTCGGCGCAGAGATTGGCGCGGCTTATGCGGGGAACGATTCACTGATCCTCGTCAGCGTGCTGAAGGGCGCCATCGTCTTCGTTGCCGATCTCATGCGCGCTATTCCAGGCAACGTGCAGATTGACCTCATGGAGGTCTCGTCCTACGACGGCGGCAAGAGCACCGAGTCGAGTGGCACCGTGCGCATCCTGAAGGATCTCTCGGGGACCATTGAAGGGCGCGACGTGCTGATCGTTGAAGACATCATCGATACTGGCATCACCTTGAACTACCTCACGAACTACCTCGCGGGAAAGAGCCCGCGCTCGGTGAAGATCGTCACCCTGCTCAGCAAGCCCGCGCGGCGAGTGGTTGATATTCCAGTGCAGTGGAAGGGCTTCGAGATCCCCGACAAGTTCGTCGTCGGTTACGGCCTCGACTTCGGCGAGCAGTACCGCAACCTGCCTTACGTCGGCGTGCTGAAGCCCTCCATGTACACCTCGATCCTCGGCAAGGAGTAGCTGGGTGAAGCCGATCGGCCGCATTCAGTCGACCTCAGGGGATCTCTTCCGGCGCAGCAGTGGTCGACGCCTGAGCGGCATCGGCGCCGCAGGCGTGGTGCTCGGCGCGCTGCCGGCTTGGTGGACGCTTGCTGCGCCTGGTGTGCCTCCCACCGTTGGGAATGCCTTCGACACCTACGGAGCGGCCGGCTTTTTCGTTGCCCTCGCCACGCTCTTCTTGCTCATAGCTCCAGATGCCTTCGGCGAGCAGTTGCGGTTCGATTGGTGGCCCGTTCACGTGGGACTCGTAACCGTCGCCACTCTTGGCTTCATCGCTACCCTCATCCGAGCTGCAGTCACGGCAACTGGGTATCACTTGCCCCTCTCTTCCGTCTTCGGAGTCGATCACGCCCCGGGCCTCTGGATCACCCTCATCGCATTGGGAGTCTGGATCTCGGGCGTCGCCCAGATCGTTGACGCGCGAGACGACCGCTAAGCATGATTTGTGCTCAATAGAGGGGCGCCACCCCCAACCTGCTAGGGTGGTTGGGTGCAGCCGTGCGCTCCGACGCGCGGGCAGGTGGCCGATACCGGCCCAGCCCCGTCGTAGCAGCGCACGCCACGTTATCTACTAAGA